>CAYOPG010000143.1:0-1870 GCA_964405775.1 uncultured Lentisphaerales bacterium | reverse complement strand
CGCGGGTTCCAGCTAGGTGGCTGAATTAAAATCAAGCCTATGGGATGCTAGTGACACATTTTTTATGGAGGTGTAGGACATGGTTGAGTTGCCGGAGGTCGGGCGCTACTACGCGTCAGTCCAGACAGTTGGAGGTGGTCGGGGATTGGAGGTCTTCCCACGTCTGAATGGCATTTGCGTTTCGGATGCGTTCTCTCCCTCCTACCGATGGTACGCAGCTCGGCGCGTTGATGCTCCGCATGTGATTTTCCAGCTTACTCTGTCGGGGCGGGGGGTTTTCAAGAGAAAGCGTGAACGGTGGAACATGACACCGGGAAAGGCATTCCTCTGCGAATCTTACGATTCCTCGGTAACCTACCTGTATCCGCGTGACGCCACCGAGCCGTGGCGTTTCTTCTTCGTCACTTTCAGCGGAGACACTGCTGTGCAGATGGTGCGCGATCTCGTGCGCGAATCAGGAGGCGTGTTCGAATTCCCTACGTCGCATCCATTGTTGCACAAGTTCTATTCTTTCTTGGGCGAGAGCCGCGAAAGCGCGGTGATACCCCTTGCCGATAGCTTTCGTCTCGTCATGGAGTTGCTACACGCGCTTCTCCTCGCACAAGATCAACACGAAAGCCGGGAGTCTGACCATGCTTTGATCAACAGGGCGCACGATCTGTTAAAAGAGACGAATGGTAAACGCATCAATGCCAGCGAGCTTGCTCTACGCCTGAATGTTTCGCGTGAACACCTGACTCGTGTTTTCACCGAGGCAACTGGAGAGCCACCTTACCGATTTATAACACGCATGTGGCTCCAACAGTCGTGCAACCTGTTGTTGAACACGGATCTCTCCGTGAAGGAGATCGCAACTCGCATGGGCTTTGGCTCCGTCAGCGAATTCTGCAGGCCCTTCAAGCGGCAGCTCCAGCTCTCCCCCACGGAGTTCCGAGCCGGGGGCATCATGCCGGTGTTCGACGGCGGCGCCATCGACTTCACGGACGACGTCGAGGAATGACCCGGCGGTTTTGTCACAAACTGCACGTGAATATCACATTCTACCACTAGAAGACGAGCCGCCCGTTTCGCTATGCTGGGCAGTAGCGAGAAAGGACTATCGTGATTCCGTTCCACGTTGCCATCCACTGTCTGGACTGGAAGCCAGAAATGACCGCCTTCCCCAATTTGCTCGGGGTGGGGGGGCAGAGTGTCTCGTCCCCGGCCTATCGCTGGCGCGGCGCCACGCGGCGCGACTCTCCGCACATTCTCTTTCAGCTCACGCTTGAAGGATGCGGCATATTCAAGCAGGGGCGCCGTAGTTATGATGTCCGTCCCGGTTTGGGGTTCCTGTGCCAATCGCACAACCCTGATGTCACCTACTTCTACCCGAAAGGGGCAAAAGATCCATGGACGTTTGTGTATATGTGTTTCTCAGGGAGTTCAGCGGTTGCGATGGCCGATGATCTCGTGCGCAGGCATGGACCAATTTTTGCCTTGGATACGTCGGATCCATTTGTTTCGCGTATGATGGAATATGCGGATATTGCACCTGACGGGAGTATGGTGACACCCGTTGCAGATGGAGCATACCTCGTCGCTGGATTAATGCATAGACTGTTGTCCAATGTGCAATCACACCCATCGGGAGACGGTGCGCCCGTCTCTGCCCCTGAAGCCAATGTCAAGCTGGCGGATCCGCCAGCTTCCAATTACAAAGGAGATCCTAAATGAACATATTCCGATTCAAATCCGTTGCAATTCTGCTTATGACCATTGCTGTCTTCACGACTGCCAAGGCGGGCACACTTTACGTAGCTTCTGGCGGCGCTGGCACCGGGACGTCCTGGTCAGATCCGCTGGGCGACATCCAAGCCGCCGTCGACGCGGG
>CAYOPG010000142.1:0-1971 GCA_964405775.1 uncultured Lentisphaerales bacterium | reverse complement strand
GATAGCGCTGGCAGTTAAAGCCAACCGCGATTTTGCGTCTTCTTCAGGGGATATGTAAAATGAGTAGAAACGACAGAACCGTTTTAGACAAGGCCGAGCCTGCGAAGGAAACGGACGCCTCTTCGTCGACGTCTGTGACGGGCGCTTTCGTCAGATTTTACTGGATGTATCTTGGGAACATACTGCTCTTCGTGTTCTTTTGCGTTATATTGGACAAGCCGGAGAAACTTCCGTCTTTCGCGGATTTTGGCGTGTGGTTTTCAGCGGTCACGGCCGTACTGGCACGATATGTTGACGTACGCTTTTTTGGGGGAAAGAACAGCACCGGCAAGGAGCCTTCGACGATGGGTGACTTTAAGAAACATGGCATCACGGTCTTGGGAATCACTGCGATCTTGTGGCTGTTGCTCAGAATTGTTTTTTGAAGTCTAGCGTTGGCGCAGTGCGCCAAACAAATATGATGTTAAGGGGTTTATGGTTGCGCGTTTCCCCCTTGCCGATATACGATGTATCAGATGAAAGATCAACCGTCATTAACCCTTCGTCCCATCGGATATTTTCGTAGCAATACGGATTATAAATATGCCGTGCCGCGCCAAGGCGTCATGAACCCGGGATACCCCGGCACCATTGAGTTGCTGCCGGGCATGGGGTTTGAACTCGCCACCCCCGATCTCGCGGGTATCGAACGCCTCTGGATAATTTTCCATTTTCACGAAAACACAACTTGGCAGCCTCTGGCGCGCCCGCCGGTTGCCCCGCCTGACCGCGAACGAATCGGAGTGTTCGCAACGCGTAGCCCGTACCGCCCGAACCCTCTAGGACTTGGATGCGTCCGGCTATTGCGCGTTGAGCCGCTGAAGCTAACCGTCGACGAAACAGATATGCTCGACGGCACACCAATTCTCGACATCAAACCCTATATTCCGAAAATCGATTCTTTTACCGATGTCGACATTGGCTGGATCGCCGATCAGAAGGCAGATGAGTGGATTGTGGCAGAGTCCCCACTCTGTCACGACCAGTTCGCGGCCATACTTGAGTGGCAGGGTCCTGACCTTGCCGCAATCGCAAGGGTGCAGCTCTGCGAAAACCCGTTTGCCACATCACGCAAGCGTGTCGAGCGCGATGGCTCCCGCGGCGTATTGTCTGTGCGTATGTTTCGCATACGCTTTATTGCGGATGCGGAGTCTCGTACGATAACGCTGGAATCTGTCCACAGCGGGTACTCGCGCGAAGAGCTGTCCGACATCACAACCGATCCATACGAAGACAAGGCGCTCCACCGGGCGCTCCTCGCCCGCTGGCCGGATTAAATTGTTCCACAGGACTTACAAAAATTGGATTTTGCCAATTTTGCGAAGTCTTATTCACCATTTTCTAAACTAGCATCCCATAGTGGTCTGGAAACGAGTATGCCGCCACTTTTGTTCTGGTTTTTCATAATGCCTGTAGGCTACTGGCAAACAGGCTCCGTGGCCAACTTTTATTTTCTTCTCGGCGTTGAAATGCGCCGGTTCATCTGATAGAGTGACATGAATCCAGCATGCCGAGGGTTTCAGCCGGATGGCTGAATCAAAATCAAGCCTATGTGATGCTGCGAAGAAAGAAAAGAGAATGAATCCCATTTGTTCAAATATCTCAGGAGTGCTTCCGCACCTCGCAATAAAAGCCGATCACTTGCCCCATCGCTCAGAAATAGGCATAGGCGCGCTCATGCCTTGGGCGGGGCGTCTGTGGTTTGTCTCGTACGTCGCTCACAAGGCGGGGAGCGGGGGCGGCTCCGGGCTGTTCAGCGTGGACGATTCCTTCACGCTTTCAAAACACAAGGAATCTGTCGTGGGAACATACGCCAACCGCATGATACACGCGGAGAGCAACACGCTCATAATCGGCCCGCACCGCATAGACGTTGATGGCGGCGGAGAAGTGGTGTTTGCCGGACCACCCGAAGAGCTCGCTGCTTGCGAA
>CAYOPG010000141.1:0-2010 GCA_964405775.1 uncultured Lentisphaerales bacterium | reverse complement strand
AAAACATGTCAGAAGCCACACTGTCCGGGCTTAGTGTCCGAGACTTAATGACCGCCGGAATGCATTTCGGCCATCAGACCAAACGCTGGAACCCGAAGATGAAAAAGTACATCTTCG
Source organism: uncultured Lentisphaerales bacterium (assembly GCA_964405775.1). Lineage (GTDB taxonomy): Bacteria > Verrucomicrobiota > Kiritimatiellia > RFP12 > UBA3636 > JAAZFF01. Next base: position 1,893 of record CAYOPG010000141.1, on the reverse strand, counting down.
ATAAGCGCAATGGTATTCACATTATTGACATCACGCAGTCCCTCGACATGCTTGAGGAAGTGCTGAAGTTCGTGCGCAGTTTGACTGAGGACGGGAAGAAAATACTGTTTGTCGGCACGAAAAAGCAGGCTCAAGAGGTCATACAGCTTGCAGCTCAAAACAGCGAGATGTACAACGTGACGCACCGTTGGCTCGGCGGTACTCTTACGAACGCCCAGACGATCCGCCGCAGCGTCAGCCGCATGCGCAAGCTACAGACCATAGCCAAGAACAACAACGGCGTCCTTTCCGTTCATAAGAAGGAAGCTGCAACGATGCGCCGCGAGCTTGACAAGCTTGAATTGAACCTTTCCGGCATTGCCGACATGGAAAAACTCCCGGCTGCAGTGTTCGTGGTCGATATTATGCGCGAAGCCAACGCCGTGGCGGAGGCTCGCCGCCTTGGTATTCCTGTTATCGCGATTGTTGACACTAACTGCGATCCGGATCAGGTCGATTTTCCCATCCCTGGCAACGACGATTCAATTCGCTCCATAAAGCTCATTTCGGACAGCATTTCGCGCGTCGCGAAGGATGCGCTTGCTGAATACTCCCGCAGGGCTGCCGAGGAGAACCGCCGCGTAGAAGCGGAACGCGCAGCAGCGAGAGCCGCCGCCGAAGCTTCCGGTGAAGCCGCCGCAGCCGCGGAAAAGGGATCGCGCCGTGCGCCGCGTTCACGCCCCGCCGATAGCGAGGCGAATGAAGAGGCAAAGAAGAGGGCGCGTCAGGCCGAGACTCGCCGTAAGACAGCCCACGAGGCCGCCAAGGCTATCGCAGAGCGCGCCAAGGCAGCAGCGGGCGAGGTCGTGGAGACTCCGACAGCGGCCGAAGATAAGCCCGTTGTGGAAGCCAAGCCTGAGGCAGAAGCCGCTCCCGCGAACGAGTAACACTAAACAATCAACACATAAAAGAACGGAATTTTATAATGGCACAGATAACAGCAGCCGATGTCAGTAAATTGAGGACTATGACCGGCGTCAGCATGATGGAGTGCAAAAAAGCACTTGTCGCGTCTGGCGGCGATTTTGACGCGGCAGTGAAAACACTTCGTGAACTCGGAGTCGCAGTAGCAGCGAAACGAGCTGAGAAGGCGGCAAATCAAGGGCTGATCTCCTCGAAGATCTCGGGTGACGCCTCGAAGGCAGTAATAGTCGAAGTGAACTGCGAAACGGATTTCGTAGCCCGCAACGCGGACTTTGTGAAGTTCGTCGACAAGGTGGCGGAGACGGCTCTCGAAGGTGGCAATCCTGCGGAAGTGATGAAGGAAGAGGTCTCCGCACAGGTCTCAGCCATCGGCGAGAAAATTGAAATCCGCCGTAGCCAGAGATTCGAGCTTCAGGGATCGGGGCTGCTGGCATCCTACATCCACATGGGTGGCAAAGTTGGCGTGTTGCTTGAGCTTGGATGCGAAAAGCAGGAGACTGTCTCCAAGGCGGACTTCGCGGAAGTCGCCAAGGACATCACTCTTCAGATAGCCGCTTCCGCACCCCGCTGGCTGGATTCCAGCGAGGTTCCTGCGGACGTGGTTGCCTCCGAAAGAGAAATCTACGCCAACCAGATGAAAGACCAGAACAAGCCAGCCAACATCATCGAGAAGATCATAGACGGCAAGATCTCCAAGTTCTACGGTGAGAACTGCCTTGTCGATCAGGTTTTCGTGAAAGACAGCGAACTGACGATTTGCAAGCTGCTTGACAAAGTCGGCAAGCAGGTCGGCGACAAACTCTTCATCCGTCGATTCGTGCGGTATCAGCTAGGAGCTTAATTCGGTAAAAAACAAGTTGACGCGGCGGCACTTTCCGCCGCATAATACACCCTTCGTTTTAGAGAAACAAAAGAATCAATGAAAACATT
>CAYOPG010000140.1:0-2128 GCA_964405775.1 uncultured Lentisphaerales bacterium | reverse complement strand
AGTTGATGGCTGCTGTGTCTTCTCCGCTGGTCCATTTGATATTGCAATTTCCAGGAACCGCTTCTGTTGTTGATATCTTTTGACAACCTTCACGATCGAATGTTATAATTCACACGTCCCTATGGGCATGTCAATAAAAACACAAAACCAAAGGAGGTTTAACGTGAAGAAGATCGAAGTTATTACGACTAAGAAATCCGAGATGGTTAACATAACGGCGCTTGTTCAACAGATTGTTTCGGATCTTTTCCCGCCGGACGGAACGATAACGGTATTCGTTCCTCACACGACCTGCGGAATAACAATCACGGAGAATATCGATACCGACGTCGGTATTGACACGCTTGCCGCTCTGGACGCCGCAGTGCCTTGGAGTCAGCCGTTCTACAAGCACAATGGGGGCAACTCTGCGGCCCACATCAAAACCTCCATGATAGGCAATTCTTTATCGTTGATTGTTGACGGCGGCGACATACAGCTCGGGATATGGCAGGGGATATTCCTATGCGAGTTCGACGGCCCCCGTACCCGCCACATCTGGGTGGGGTGATTAACGTCCCTTAGCGAGATGTCGGGTCTCTCTTCTATGGAGAGATTCTCTGGCTTCTTGAAGGCTCTGCGGAGAGGAGCGTGGCTCTTTCTCCTGCGCGCGGGGTGGTACGGGGTCCCGCCATGCTCCACGCCTATGTCCCCGCGCTCTATGTGGTTGTATATCGACCTGAGTTGCTATGAACTTCACACAACGGAGTCCTGCCCTGTAAAAGGTGTTATTCTCTATGGCGGCAATGATATCCGCTACTTTGGCTCCGCGATTACCGCCCTGCCTCACGCCTATTTATTTCCACAGGCCTGAAAATAAGAAAAGCATCGCTGAAGCACTACGGAGCCAAGGACGGGGCTTGTCAGGTCTTCAGGGCAGTGCGAGGCCGGTCGCGTCGCACAGATGCTGGCAGAGGTTGGTGACGAGCGTCTTGCTCCAGACGGCGCGGATGTGTTCGGGATCCCGTTTCCCAGATTCCCAGAGGTCGAGTTCGTGCAGAATGGCGTCAGCCATGTCCCGGGGGCGTCGGGAGATGGCCTGTGTGCCGCAGTCATCAGCCACGAATTCTTTGAAGCACGGAACGCCGAGGCCCGTCGAGAGTGCCGCCGAGCAGCCGCAGCAGAGTGCCTCAATGACTGCCGAGCAGATGCCCTCCGTGAAGGAGCATAGTTGAAAGACTTCTGCCGCCTGCAAGTGGGCGGGCAGAGCTTTGTTCGAGAGTTCGTTAATCTGCGTGATGCGCGGTTCGGCTTCGGGGAAATGCTGAAGGGTCATCTGGAGGACACGCTGGCTGTCTTCGCCGATCAGCGTTGCCGAGGCCGATGGTCTTTCTCTGAGTACCACGGCCAACGCCCGCGCATGGAGGGGCAGGTCTTTGGCATGTTTCCAGTTCGCCACCGAAATGATGCTTCCGGTTTTCCGAATGACGGATGTCTGGGGGCTGGCAAACGCTTCGCGGACGGGGTAGCCGAGCCAGATGATTTTGTCGCGCAGATCTTGGCGTTCGTTCCAAATTGCCCAGTTCTGGGCTTCTTGCAGGGCGGAAATGTTTTCGTAGGAAACGTAGTCTGGGATTTCGAAAAGCGAGACGAGGGCGCGTTGATAGGCGGGCGAGGCGTTCACAAAGACTTTTCCCATCGCACGCGCCAAGGCAAGGACCGGTGGAGCCGATCCGTGGCCTTGCGGTCCCACATGGCCATGCCGATCCTTGATGTAGAATGTGCGAAACGTCTGCCCGAGCTGTCTGGCGGTTGGAATGGCTGGGCCGTAGGCGGCGTCTGTCTTGAGAATCAGCGGACTGGCGGGGAGCCCCTGCTTGATGGCGCGAAGCACTGGGATGTTCTTCAAGTCGTGGCCGCCGTAGAAAAGGATTAGGTCGTAGCCTTGCTCTTTCCACCATTCCGGTGAGAGCCGCTGTTCCATGGAGGAGATCGACAAGATCGGGGATTGGGGATGCTGCGTGGCAGGGTCGCCCAGCACCATCTTGGTTGCCGAGACTCCGAGACGCTGGAAAGCCTCGGCGAAAATCGCCCCATGGTATTCCGCAAGCCGATTCTCCGGCATGCAGTACAGATTGTTCTGGACAAT
>CAYOPG010000139.1:0-2148 GCA_964405775.1 uncultured Lentisphaerales bacterium | reverse complement strand
TTAAGTATCGCGACAAAATGAAACAAAAAGTGCTTACAGCGCAAACGGCTCCGAAAAAACGATTGGAAATTCCTGGCAAAAAGTGACGTCCCACTAACTTACCAAATTACTCCCCAATGGCGCACTTGCTTTGTCCATTGCCCCTTATTCCACCTACGATGGACGAGGAGGGCTTTATAGGGATGGCGTTGCAGCCACCCCTTCGTAATTGCATAATGGCTTTTTATTGTGTAAACTGTCGCCATGAGAACTTTGATAATCATTTTGATGTTCCAGTTTTTTACCGGTTCGGTGGCCATGGGTCAATCGGGCATGAAGATTGTTAACATGGGTGCGGCAGGACTTGAGCTTGCAAAAATCCGCACAGATATCGTCCCAAAAGCGGTTGAGCAGAAGCCATCGCTTATTATCTTCTCCGGTGGTCTGAACGACACGGTCAACCCGAACATGCTAAAGTCCAGAGCAGAATTGCTCAAGGAGTTTACCGATATTTTTTCCGAACTGAAAAAGGCGGAATGCCCTGTGATCGCCCTGACAATACCTCTGGTGCACGAGCATGGTATGATAAAACAAGTCGATCCGGCGCTATACGGGGGGGTATCACCTTCGAACAGAATAATGGAGGCGAATAGCTACATCGTCAAGGTCGGTGCGGAACAAGGCGTGGAGATAGTCGACGTCAACGCGGTGGCAGCCAATAGATCCGACTTCCTGCAGCTCCGTACTGCGTTGCCCAGCATCGCTGGACACGAGGCCATAGCGGCTGCCTTGCAGAGTGTGATTGGCAAGAAAAAATTCAGCACGGAAAAGATCGTCTGCGTAGGCGATGAGATTACGTTCGGAGCTGGCGTAAACCGTCCGGGCACTGTGCTGGGCGGTGCATATCCGGCGGCGCTGCGGCGCTTCCTCACTCCCGGACTCACATCGAGCTTGGTAGGCTCTACGGCGGGGGCTGTGGCTTCCGCTAATACCAAGCGGAAAGGCTCGGGTGGAACTTCCGGCTCGACTGGCGCATCCGCCGCGCGTGAGACTCTTAAGGCAGGCGGTTCCGTTTTCTGGCCTAATTATCTGGGTCAAGGCACAGTCTACACTCGTGGCGTTGCCGACATGCCGATTGCGGAGAATTCGGCGGAAATCGCGAAGTACATGAAGGAAATGCCCTCCAAGTACAACAAAAGGGGCGTCATCACATCGGTAAACGCCACGTTTTTCAACCTGCCAATCTATGTCGTAGATTCCTCGGATCCCGAGACTCCGCGCCCAAAAGTCTACTTCAGCGGCATTGCCTCCCGCCGTCCGTACGGGCGCATGAACGAAATCCTCTACCCCGAGGACGGCGTACCCATGCCCGAATACGCAAAGGCAGCCAACCCCCAGCGCTCCGGCGATAGCGCCATGGCGATATACGACATCCACACCGGCATCATCCGCGAGTACTTTTTGATACTCAAGGACGAGGAGGGCAACTGGGGCGGCAACTACGGAGGATGGTCTCAGGACATGTTCGACCTCGCCAACAAAAACTATGCTATGCAGCACATCGAGGGATCCGACTTCGTTGTAGGCATGATCGGCGGTCTGGCTCAAGTCGGGATAGAGGAAGCTCGCCGCGGTCAGGTTAACCATGCGATATGCTTCACCGCGGCCAACGCGCGCCGTGGCGTCACCTCATGGCCGGCGAAAGGCAACGACGGTACGGATGACAGCCCAAATGCGCCGGCGCAGGGGCAGTGGTTCAGGCTCCCGCCGGATCTCAACATCGACAAGCTCAACCTCAGCCCTTTCACCAAGCTCCTCGCGGAAACGGTTCAGAAGTGGGGTGGATTTGCCTCCGACAAGAACGTCTTCTGCCATGCGTTCAACTGCGAACCGGGCTTCCAGGAAGCTGCGCGGACTGGCCAGGATCCCTGGACCGAAGGCGGCGACCTGTACAAGAAGTACAAGGGGCGGCTTGGCGTGATAAACGACTTCCCTTGGGAGCTTACCGAGTGGGCGCCAGTCGATTGGGGCAAACCCGGGACGGAATACGACTACCGCAAAACCCAGCGACCAGCGGAATAAAGAAGCCTAATGTCGTAGTGCGATAATTATTAATATCACTAGCATCCCATAGGCTTGATTTTAATTCAGCCACCTAGCTGGAACCCA
>CAYOPG010000138.1:0-2176 GCA_964405775.1 uncultured Lentisphaerales bacterium | reverse complement strand
TATTACTAGGATCTGAATGTTGGTTGGCGTCAGGGTGAACTCTGAAAACGAGAAATACGCTTCGGGACGGAAGCTGTTGTTGCGCTAAATCATGAATTGTTGCATAATGAGCCGCAGAAATCAGTTGGGGTGCTTGCCGAGAGGCGGGCTGAGATCATACCCATTCGAACCTGATCCGGGTCATGCCGGCGTAGGGAACTGACACGGACATCAAAATCCGAACGGATCCATCAGGTTCAGCTGACGATGTAAACGAACAACACAAAAGGAACCTTATGGAACGGAACAAAATAATGGAAGAGCGCATATCGGGATTGATTGTGCGCAGTTTTTTCGCCAAAGTGGAGAAAAACCTCGCGGTGGATGTGGCAATGGTAGGGGCAGGCCCGTCGGCTCTCGTCGCCGCGCATGACTTGGCAAAAGCTGGTTTCAAAGTGGCAATCTACGAAAGCAAGCTCGCTCCCGGTGGCGGAGTCTGGGGTGGAGGGATGTTGATGAACGAGGTTGTCGTGCAGGAGGATGCTGCGGAGATACTCCGGGAATTCGGCATCAGCACCATGCCAGCTGATAAGGGCTTCCATACGGTAGATTCGGTAGAGATGGCGTCCGGTCTCATCTTTGGAGCGCGCAAAGCGGGAGCTGTAATTTTCAACGCCGTTTGCGTAGAGGACGTCGTGGTTCATGAGGGCGTAATATCCGGCGTTGTTATTAACTGGAATCCTGTGCGCCGTCTGTATATGCACGTTGATCCTCTCGTGGTCACTTCGCGCGCGGTGCTTGACGGCACAGGACACCCCAGCGAGATTGTCGCCAAAGTGGTTAACAAGGCGGGGCTCTCAGTCGAGTCTCCCACTGGCGGGATTCTTGGCGAAAAACCGATGTGGATGGAGGACGGCGAGCGCACGACGGTGGAGAACACGATGCGCCTTTGTCCGGGGCTATACGCGTCAGGCATGGCGGCGAACAATGTCCAAGGCGGTTTCCGTATGGGGCCTATTTTCGGGGGCATGCTGAAGAGCGGACGCAAGATCGCCAAAATCATCGCGGAAGATCTGTCGAAGTGAATGCTCCGCTGAAGGAAGATTCCGCCTTCGGCCTCTACCTTGTAATGACCGACCCCGTGGTCGGTTATGCGAAGTGCGCCGAGGCGGCTGTCGAGGCCGGGATTCGCTACATACAGCTTCGAATGAAGCACAAACCGCGCTGCGAGATACTGGACGCGGCGCGCGAGGTCAGGGCTGTCACCGCCGGATCGCGAACGCTTTTCATTGTTAACGACGATCCGTCTATTGCTGTGGAGTCAGGTGCGGACGGCGTTCACTTGGGGCAGTCGGACATGTCGATCGGAGAAGCCCGGCGTCTGTATCCCGAATTGAGGTTGATCGGACTCTCCACGCACAGCATGGAGCAGGCGAGAGTGGCTGTTGCCGAAGCCCCGGACTACATTGGCGTTGGGCCAGTCTTCGCAACGCCAACGAAAGAAATCCCCGACCCTGTGCTTGGACCGGAGAATGCCGGGCGCATAATACGCGCTGTCAATGTGCCGGCGGTGGCAATAGGAGGCATCAACTCACAAAACCTCAACGATGTGCTCTCAGCCGGTGCGATAAACTTTTCTGTGGTTCGTGCCGTATGCGGCTCAACAACCCCGCTCGATGCAATCAAACAACTTATGAGTGTTTGGGAAAAACATCTCTTGAAACGCAGCTTGTGTTAGTGAAATGAAATTCTGAATAGACCTCAAGCTCTCTACAAAAAGTCTTCCGATCCGGCGGTTAAGCGGATGCTACTTTCATACCGACAATCTCCATCAGCTTCCCATAGCTGGTCGCCACGTCATATTTCACATGTTGGGAATCAAGCTTGCGGTTGACCTCCGCGAAAAACTTGCGGGCGCATGCGATTTTCGTATGCTCGATTGTCCGCAGTTCCATGCTGGACATGGAGCCCTTTGTCTCAGCGACGAAATAAATGTGTCTGACCGAGCCTTCCCTGAAAGAAATGGCCCAGTCAGGGTTGTAGTCGCCAACCGGAGTTGGAATCAGGAAGCCTCTGGGGAGCTTTGCATAAACAACCACCTCGGTGCTGGAGTCCAGCTCTTTCACAAACTCACGTTCGACTTTGGAGTCGGTGATCACATAATCGTAGATGTGGTTCTTCAGCTTCTCGCTGGCTT
>CAYOPG010000137.1:0-2343 GCA_964405775.1 uncultured Lentisphaerales bacterium | reverse complement strand
CTTTATGCGGGAGATCCCGATAACATCGCGTCAGGAGTCTGTTGTCGGAAATTTCCGGCAGACCATACAGGACATTCTCGACGGGCGTGATCTGAGGCTGTTGGCGGTGGTCGGCCCTTGTTCGATACATGACATCAAAGGAGCAACAGAGTTCGCACAACGTCTCTCCGCCTTGGCGCATGAGCTACAGGAAAGTCTGTATATCATAATGCGGGTTTATTTCGAGAAACCACGCAATGATACTGGTTGGAGCGGTCTTATCACAGATCCGTTTATGAGCGGCAATTTTCACATTGAGGAGGGGCTGCGGGTGGCACGCAAGTTTCTGATGCATCTCGTAAGAATGGAGTTGCCAGCGGGTTCAGAAGCGCTCGACCCGATAATGCCACAGTATCTGGGAGATCTCTTTTCATGGATGGTAATCGGGCAGCGCGCTTCAGAATCCAATGCCCACCGGGAAATGGCAAGCGGTCTTGCGATGCCTGTAGGTTTTAAAAACGCGCCGCGTAAAGGCGGAATGGCTTCTGCTATCAAAGGCATACGCACCGCGTCACGCCCCCACTCGTTTCTTGGGATATCTGATGACGGCATGACGGCAGTTATGCGCACAAAAGGAAATGAGTACGCGCACCTTGTGCTCAGAGGCGGCGACTCGCCCAATTACGGCAGGCTTAGCATAAATGAAGCCGAACGAGAACTAAGAAACGCCAGTCTACCAGCCCGCATAGTGGTTGATTGCAGCCACGGGAACAGCGAATACGATCCCCGCAAACAGGAGGAAGTCGTAAACGACATCCTTTCGCAAATTGAAAACGGGAACAACTCCATAGTAGGGTTCATGTTAGAGAGCTATCTTGAGTGGGGATCGCAACCAGTGAGCCAAAACCCCGACAAGCTAGAGTACGGAGTGTCCGTTACAGACCCATGCATTGACTGGGAAACCACAGAACGTCTACTTCGGTTGGCCGCGGGGAGATTCTGTAAAATTCAGGAAAAGTTTTAATCGGACAGTAACAACAAACATGAAAAAAAACAGCAAGACGAAAAAGCCAGTGGCAACAATACCGGCGGCAAAAATTGAAAAACGCAACATGGTCATCGCGCAGAGCGGAGGGCCGTCAATGGTCATCAACCAAAGTCTCGTGGGCGCGGTGGAGGCTGCCAAAGGCTGCAAATTAATAGGAAAAATCTACGGTGCGAAACATGGAATAGACGGCATCATAGGGGAAAACTTCGTGGATATGCGCAAGTTGTCTTCCAAGGCTCTCGGAGAAGTTGCACGCACACCGTCGTCGGCTCTGGGCAGCGTCCGGCGCAAACCGACTGAAGAGGACTGCGCCAAAATCTTCGATGTACTGCGCAAACTCGAAGTCGGATATTTTTTCTACATCGGCGGAAACGACTCCGCTGAAACAGTACACATCGTAAACGCGCTCGCAAAGGCAAATGGGATTTCTCTTAAATGCTTCCACATCCCCAAGACGATCGACAACGACCTGCGTCAAAACGACCACACTCCCGGCTACGGCAGCGCTGCGCGTTTCGTGGCGTTGGCGTTCATGGGCGACAATCTTGACAATCTTGCTCTTGGCGGGGTCAAGATCAATGTCGTCATGGGGCGTCATGCCGGCTTCTTGACGGCTGCATCGGCGCTTGGACGCCAACACGAAGACGATGGCCCGCACTTGATCTATCTGCCAGAGCGGGCTTTTTGCATGGACACATTCGCTGACGACGTCAAAAAAGTAATGGAGAAAACCGGACGTTGTGTGGTAGCCGTGTCGGAGGGTATATGCGATAAAAACGGCACACCGATTGCGGCATCGCTTTCGGATGGAGAAAAGGACTCACATGGCAATGTGCAGCTAAGCGGAACTGGCGCTCTGGGAGATCTGCTCGTTTCTGAGATAAAATCGCGTCTGGGGATTAAACGTGTCCGGGCAGACACGTTCGGATATCTCCAACGCTCCTTCCCTGAAGTCGCTTCTGAAGTCGATTCCGCAGAAGCCTATCAAGCTGGCGTTAAGGCAGTCGAAACAGCCGCTTCGGGTAAATTCGATTCGGGGTCGATCGCCATCAAACGCCGCGCAGGTGCCAAATATGCTGCTGACTTCGTGTGTGTTCCGCTTAAATCCGTTGCGCGTGAGACCCGTAGCATGCCTGCTTCGCACATCAACCGCGCAGGCAACGATGTCACGAAGGCGTTTGTCGACTACGCGAGACCTTTAGTTGGCGATCTCCCCAAAATGGGGCGCTTGATATAGGGATCTTAACCCGGATACCTTCCTTTTATAGGGAGTGATTCTTTTAGTTTGTCGCTGTTCGGCGCTGAAGCAACTCGCA
>CAYOPG010000136.1:0-2411 GCA_964405775.1 uncultured Lentisphaerales bacterium | reverse complement strand
GGTGCTGTGTCGGTGTGTGGACTCTGCCACGGGTGCGGTTTTATGTAATCTTGCAACTCTATGCAAGATTATAAGGACTTTCCCCGATTTTTGAGCTTTGCCGGATAGTGCCCTTGTTGCGTTGCTGTGTGCTTGCGGCATACTGAAACGCCACGTCGCAGTTGCGCCTGGCTATGCCCGAATCGCTTACAGCCTCTGCGATTCGCCTAAGCTTTGCGCTCTTTTACATTTCCTTGAGTTTAGCCAGCCCTTGTGGTATAAACTTGGCTTTAGCAAAAAGGAGTAAAAACACTTATGGCAACAGCAATCGTAGGAGCAAACTGGGGAGACGAAGGCAAGGGCAAGATGACCGACCTCCTAGCTTTGGAGTCCGATGTGATTGTCCGCTTTCAAGGCGGAAACAACGCGGGGCATACCATTATTAACGACAAAGGCCGTTTCGCCCTGCACCTGTTGCCTTCAGGCGTGTTCAACCCAAAAACGCTGAATATAATCGGAACCGGCGTGGCCCTTAACATCAGGGCATTCAAAGCGGAGCTGGACAAGCTTGAGGAAAACGGCGTCAACCCCAATATAATCGTTTCAGACCGGGCTCAGGTTCTGCTGGAAGTCCATAAAAACCTCGATTCATGGGAGGAGATGCGTCTGGGCAAAAGCAGCTTCGGCTCCACCAAATCCGGCATCGCGCCTTTTTACGCCGACAAGTACGCCAAAGTAGGCTTTCAGGTATGCGACCTGTTCGAGATCGAATCCCTAGCCGACCGCATCCAGCTCTTCTGCGACCGCAAGAACCCGCTGATAACCGGCGTATATGATCAGCCGGCCCTGACTCCCGAGGCGATCACCGCCGAATTGCGCGAACTAGCAGAAATTGTCCGCCCGTACGCACGCGACACTGCCGCGCTCATCCGCGATGCCGTCGCCTCCGGCAAGCGCATCCTGCTCGAAGGCCAGCTCGGCGCGCTAAAGGACACCGACCACGGCATCTACCCGATGGTGACCTCTTCGTCTCCGCTCGCCGGCTTCGCATCCATCGGCGCAGGCATTCCGCCTTACGAGATCAAGGACATCATAACCGTGGTCAAAGCATATTCCAGCGCCGTCGGTGCAGGACCATTCGTGTCGGAGATCTTCGGCGATGAAGCTCAGGAACTCCGTGTGCGCGGCGGCGACAAAGGCGAATTCGGCGCCACAACCGGACGCCCGCGCCGCATGGGATGGTTCGACGCCGTCGCAACGCGCTACGGATGCCTCACGCAGGGCGCCACCGAGATAGCACTGACGCTTGTGGACGCGCTGGGATACCTGGACGAGATCCCCGTCTGCAAGGCATACGAGCTCGACGGCAAGGTAATCCACGACTTCCCCTGCACGCCCGCCCTCTACCGCGCCAAACCCGTCTTGGAAAAACTCCCCGGATGGAAGTGCGACATACGCGGAGCGCGCGACTGGAACGCCCTGCCCCAGCAGGTGCGCGACTACGTCAAGTACATAGAACGCGCGATCGGCACCCCGATCACGTTCTTCTCAACCGGCCCCGGCCGCAACGACATCATCCGCCTCGGCAAGCGCGCATGAGGACAATCCTCGCCGCATTAGGTGTGTATCGTCAATAACACCGATGGAGAGAACATAAGCATGATCGATAGATATTCAAGGCCGCAGATGGCGGCTATATGGACCGACCGCCGCAAGTTCGAGATTTGGCTGGAGGTGGAGCTCGCCGCAACCGAGGCGTGGGAGAAGCTGGGCGTCGTGCCGGCCGGCACGGCCGCGCGCATGAGGGCCAACGCGAAGTTCAGCGTAGAGCGCATCCTCGAAATCGAGGCTTCAACGCACCATGATGTAGTCGCCTTCACGCGCTGCGTCGCCGAAAGCCTCGGCGACGACTCCAAGTGGCTCCATTACGGCCTGACCTCCACGGATGTGGTGGACACCGCGATGGCGGTCAACGTCCACGAGGCCGCAAAGCTCATAATCGAAGGCCTCAAAACCCTGATCAACACACTCACGGAGCAGGCGGTCAAGTACAAGACGACGCCAGTCATGGGACGCACGCATGGAGTCCATGCCGAGCCGACTACGTTCGGACTCAAGTTCCTGCTCTGGCGCGCCGACATGCAGCGCTGCCTGAAGCGCCTGCAGGCGGCATCCGAGATGATGCGCGTGGGCAAGCTCTCCGGCGCCGTCGGCAACTACGGCAATATCGACCCGTTCGTCGAGGAATACGTCTGCAACAAGCTCGGCATCACGCCCTCGCCCATTTCCACGCAGGTGCTCCAGCGCGACCGCCATGCGCAGTTCATGTGCGCCATAGCCATCGCCGGCGCGTGCATCGAGAAGATCGCCACCGAGGTGCGCCATTGCCAGCGCACGGAGCTGCGCGAGGCCGAGGAGCCGTTCGGCAAGGG
>CAYOPG010000135.1:0-2514 GCA_964405775.1 uncultured Lentisphaerales bacterium | reverse complement strand
CAATAATTGGGGGGAAAACAGCAACTCTCTTGCGCCACAGTGAATCGATAATGTCAGAAATAGGGTTCTCAAAGCTCGACTTTCACTAGTCCGTATATCCAGGACGAAACTCTCTCCGGCAAACTCCCGCCAAGCCAACATGCGAAACGCATCTGCCACGGGAACGAGATCAGGCCGATGTCGCGGTTGAGCCGCGACACTATTACACGCGCAGCCTTGTCCGCCTCCCAGAAAAAGGGCATTTTGAACTTGTTCTTGTCCGTCAATCTCGACCTCACAAAGCCAGGACATATCGTATTGACCATAATCCCGCGCGGGCGCAGGGATCCGCGCAATCCTGCACCCCACGCCTTAACGCAGGCCTTGGTGGCGCTGTATGCCGGACAGGTCGGCAGTCCATGGTAGCCCGTCATGGACGAAGTTATCGCGATCTGTCGTCTGTTGCGAGTCTCAGATCCTGCTTCGGAGAAAATCTCTATCGCAGGCAACACGGTGTTCAGAACTCCTCCTACATTTATATCGAATGTACTACGCGTGTTCTCCGAGTTCTCCTCGCCTCCTATACCGACGCCCGCGTTCGCGAACACCAGATCAAGTGGAGCCTTTTTGTCGCTCTTAAGTATCCATTCCGCCACGGCTGCGGAGTCGGAAACATCGATTATCTCGCCGCTAGTCTCCGCACCTAACCCTATGCACTTTTCCACAACTGTAGCAAGACGTTCAGCATTGCGCCCGCAAAGGAAAAGGTGTGCTGCTCCCTGTCTGGCAAACTCCAGCGCCACCGCCTCGCCGATCCCGCTCGTCGCCCCGGTTATCAAAATGTTTTTGGCACGCTCCCGTTTCACGATAAAGCTCCCTCCTTCCCTGCTCCGATCACACCCATGGCAGACACGATCTCAGAAGGCGATGTCACCCCCGCCTTCAGTTTTGCCGCCGCATCGCTGGTCATAGGATAATACTTGTTGTTCCCCATAGATATTTCGCGCAATTCGTCGGAAGACAGCTTGCCGGCGTGGATTGCATCTGCCACATTGGCATCGCACTCAAGAAACTCGAAGATTCCGGAGCGGCCGGTATAGCCTTCCAGACAGCGTGGGCAGCCCTTCGCGCACTTTGCCGTCTGGCAATCCGCGGCGCGCATCACTGCCGACTCCGCCGCCGTCAGACGCTTGTCGTCGACCGACACCGTCTCCGCGCATTCGCGGCACAGCGTGCGCACGAGCCGCTGTGCGAGGACCCCGCGCAGACACGATGCCAGCAAGTAAGGCTCGATTCCCATATCGACAAGACGCATCACGGCGGATGGAGCATCGTTGGTGTGAAGGGTGGTGAACACGAGATGACCGGTGAGCGACGAGCGGACGGCGATTTCGGCTGTTTCCGAATCGCGCGTCTCGCCCACAAGCACTACGTCTGGATCCTGGCGCAGAATGTGGCGGAGTCCGTTGGAAAACGTCAACCCAATCTTCGGTTTCACCTGTATCTGCCCTATATCGGGAAGCCGGTATTCGATAGGATCTTCGATCGTCATTATGTTGCGGCGGCGCGAATCGAGTGTGCCGAGTGCCGAGTAAAGGGTCGTGGTTTTACCTGAACCGGTCGGCCCGGAAACAATTACCATTCCGTTAGGCAGCGCGAGCAGCGACTGCAACCCGGCCAACACTCCCTCCGGCATGCCAAGAGCGGTAAGCGGCAGTAGCGAGCGGTCGCGGTTCAGAAGTCGCATTACAACACGCTCGCCAGCCGAAACCGGAACAGTCGAAACGCGAATATCCACGACCTTGCCACCTACTCGAACCTGCGCCATGCCGTCCTGCGGCAGACGGCGTTCGGCGATGTCCATGCCGGCCATCACCTTGATGCGTGAGACCATGGGCAGAGCGAAACCGGGCGGCGGCGGCGGTTGTTCGTAGAGCACGCCATCCAGCCGGAATCGTATGCGAACGGAGCCGTTCATTTCGGGCTCCAGATGGACGTCGGAGGCATCCCTCCGCACGGCTTCCAAGAGTACGTTGTTTAAAAATTGCGTTACTGGCTGCGATATCTGATCCACCAGCAGATCCGTGTCCGTGTGCTTCGCCATTACGTCGGCCGGTTGCGGAGGTTCGTGAGCCGCGGAAGCGGCCGCGGCGGTGGATTTGCCTTCGTAATAGAACCTGTCGATGGCACTTGCAACCACCTCACGCGCCGCGAAAGTCGGCTGAAGATCCTCTCCCGTCACGAGCGAAGCGTGCTGCAACGCCGTCATCCCCGCGGGGCCGCTCATTAGGAGCGAAGGCACGCCTTCAACTCTGAGCGGCAGCACGCCCTGTTCACGCGCCCAAGTAACGGGGATTGCAGAGATCAGCCTCTTATCGAGCATGGCGGCGTCCACCTCCTCAATAAAGGTTACACCGTATTCATCCGCCAACTTTTTTATATCTTCCATATTTAGCCGAACCTCCAAAACCACACTACGAGCCTCGAATTATACCGTATTGACGCTTACAACGGCAACCAATGAATGCTCTAGGC
>CAYOPG010000134.1:0-2625 GCA_964405775.1 uncultured Lentisphaerales bacterium | reverse complement strand
CCTTCCGCATCTCCTTCTCGGCATCGGAGGCCTCTTCTTTCGTCTTTGCGTTGGAGTATATGTGCGAATAAATAAGGCACAAGAGGGTTTGCGCCTCTGGATTTTGTGAATTCAACTCTACCAACTGATGAGCGATTATTCTGGCACGATCCACCTCTCCCTGCATCATTTCAAGGGTGGCTGTTTCATACATGATCTTAACTTCCGACAAGCCGGCATCACGCGCAGCATTCAGATACTCCTGCGCCTGTTTGGGATCCCCCTTCATAACGCTAATTCGCACCAAACCGATCAACGCTCGCTGATCCCCAGGATCTTCGGCCAAGACCTCCTTGTAGGCGCGCTCGCCAGCATCCAGATCGTTGTCCTGCATGTGTACCTCGGCGATGATAGAACGGAGGGCGCCACGATTTTCCGGGCGGACAGTCTCCATTGCGCGGGAAAGCGAGTTGAGCGCGAGGTTCTGCATTCCAGACATGGCCCAAGTCCAGCCGAGCTGAGCGAAAGCGTCGGGAGAGCTTACGTAGCCATATACGCTTGATAGCGACCAGATCTGTAGTGGCGTTTCCAGACTCTCCTGAAACTTCGCCAGCTCGTCCATTACGGAATCTTTAAGCTCGGGGTGCATGCCGCGCTGGATCATTGAGGCGTAATTCAGAAGAGCGCTTACGTTCTTAGGGTCGAAATTGTGGACACGTTGATAGATATCGAAAGCCTCTTCTAGATTTCCGCTAGTCTCAAGCAGATACGCGAGGTTGTTTCCAACAAAGCTGACCTGGCTTTTCACGGTTTGCTTGAACCCAGCGGCTCGACGTGCCGAATGACCAAGAGTCTTGTCATTCTCTGCATCAGGTAATGCATCAAGGGCGGGGGTAAGTCTATCTATGATCGCAAAATGTTCGGCTTTCAAATCTCGCTTGAGGACTTCCTCCATGGTCTGATTATCTGCACCGCAGAAGGCAAGACCTTTCGGAAATACCTGATAGCCACCGAGTCCCCAAAGGTCTGGGAAAAGGCAGAGAGCCAATTCCGAAGTCACCTCCGGAGAGTGAGAGATCATTTCTTGTATTAGCGGGAAAAGACCGATTTCGGCAGCGTTCCTCAGGCGCACGTTGTCGAATTTGGCCTTTGTTACCTCCATGTATATGCGGTTGTTACCACGCCCTATATTCAGGGTGTTGACGTCCATCGCGCGCTCCTTGGCACGTAGCAGGATCACATCGTCCAAAACACCATTTGTGACGATCCATCTGCGCCCCTCTAGATTGTCGAGCAGGGTATCAACGTATTCACAAACAAAGCCCATGCGCTTATGGTTGGCCTCCGAGTAATTGTTGAAGAAAGTGAAGATGATTATTGCGGATGCCACTGCGAGTGATGCTGTACGGATTGCCACAGGCGTGTTACCGGGGCTCGGAGCAGCGGATCTTTCATCCGGGAACAGACTAAATGAAAGGGAATACAGGTAGGCAACTATGTAGCCGAAAGTCAATGCTGACATTGCGTACGGCACAATGTGCAGCTGGCTCACGTTGAAAAACTGCCATGGCGAGACAGGCGTCTCAAGCAGAACCGCCAGAGTCACGCCCGCCACCACCGCATTGAGCACGTAATAGCTCCAGTCGCGCTCGCCGTTCACGGATTTCGCACCTGTGAGCAACACCGCAAAAAACGGAGCTACGCAAGTGCCTAAAGGTATCATCCAGCCCTTGCCTGCTCCGCCGAACAGGTTGGCAGACAACTGCTGGAGCAACTTCTTTAACACGTCGAGGTAGCTGACGTTGCGCAAGAGAACGTAGCCCTCAGATCCATAGAAATCGGCGGCGTTGTAAAACAGCAGCAAACCACCCGCAAGCATAAGTAGCAAAGAGACAACCCCGGATCTTAGCGTAAACCTGTCGCCCGTCCACATTAGAAAAACCGCGTATATCAAGCAAATGGGAGCCAACGCGATGAAGCTCGAGGTCTGCGTCATGCCTGCGGCGTAGAAAAAGAAGAAAGCATAAACATACGGAGTCTTGTTCGTCTCGGCGAAACGCAGAAGCATGAAAACCGCGAAGAGGAGCCAAAGCAAGTAGAACGTCTCAAAGAAGGTCTGCGTAGCAGCCATCCAGAAAGGCGCCGAAAACGCAATGGTAAGCCCCGCCACCAAGCCTCCGACTATGCACATCACGTTGCGGTGGTTCGTATGACCGCCGCGTACCGACTGATAGCGGCCGTCGTCAATCATAACGTTCAGCAGTGAAGAAGAAACCATGACCATCATGCCGACCCCGAGTGCGCTTATGACTGCACAAACGACATTGACCGCATGTACAAACGAAGCTCCGCCAGCAGACACTATGGCTCCGATAAGCTTTCGCCACACGACATGGCGCATCATGGTGTCTTCCTTCACACCTGCCAGGGATGCGAGCAGATCTGCCGGCTGCCATGGCAAAGCGCCATGCGCCGTCATCGCGATGTATACCGAGAAAACAATTAGCGAAACGGCAGACGCAGAAATCCACTGCGCTTTGTGAAGTCGCCGCTTGCTTTCTGAAATATCATGTTCATCAAGATTTTTTATAGTATCTTGAGTTTTTATGGCGCTCATCTCTGATTGCTCCTTAACTGCTAGAACTC
>CAYOPG010000133.1:0-2726 GCA_964405775.1 uncultured Lentisphaerales bacterium | reverse complement strand
CGTTGCTTTGGAATTCCCGGGCAAACTTGTCGGCATCATGGCATACAGCGGATACGCCCATCCACCGTCTTTCATTCTTGAACCCAATATCTATCTGGAGGTCACTGCCGGTTATCGGCGTACACCGCTCACTTTGCCTGAGCAGATGACGGAGTTCGGAACCAAGGCGAAGGCGCTCGGAGTTTACGAATATTACGATGTAGAGCAGTGGTCTTGGGATAAACCTGGCCGCGCCCGTGCTTCGCAACTCGACAGCCTGCAGGTAGCGACGCGCTTCTACTACCGCAACAACGTCAGGTCGGTGAGCGGAGAGATGTCGAACAACTTCGGCCCGAATGGCATAGGATATTACTCTATCGCAAGAATGCTCTGGGATGCGGATACCGACGTGCGTGTTTTGGAGGATTCGTTCTACAGAGATTGCTTCGGGCCGGCGGCGCCAGCCATCAAGCGTCTATATCGTCGCTGGGAAAGCGGACAGGGGTTTGACGACCGTGCGCTGGCTCTGGCATACAGAGATCTGGATGAGGCGTCGAAACAAGTCACTGATAACGAGGTGTTGCGCGACAGAGTTGATCGTCTGCGCATGTACGCGCACTTCCTTAAGAACTTCCTGCAGGTTCGCGAAGCGTCCAAGGGAGGGGACATCGCAGACTGGAAGAAGACTTACGGAGAGGAAGGTGCCGTCAGACGCATAGAGGAACTTGGTCTGCGCGTTTGATCGACACGCACATGACACATGGGTGGGCTTTCAACAGGTATTTCCTTCGTCGCGGCAACGACGTAGGGCTCGACACATCGAAATGGAACCGCGCGGGCCAGATCCCGACCCACGAGGAGGTTGAAGAGCGGTTCCAGGCTGGATTGAAAGAGCTTTCAGGAGTAACAGCGGAGGAAGTGCCGGCGACAATATTCAGCCGCAGGCTTGTTCCGCTTTCTTCGGCAATCGCGGCTGTGCCGGGTCTCAAACCGGTCGAAATGCAACCGCCTGATTCATTCCGCAAGGTAACTCTGGAGCTGTTCGCTGAAGCGGGCGAGAAGGTTAGTGTAGTATTCGCATCGACGGGAACTGTGTACGACCTGTTTTTTACCCCGAAGGACGTTTATGAAGACGGTGGCGGATCGCAGTACAGCATACGCGTTGCCTCCGGAAGCCTGGAGAGGGATACTCTAGAAATCGAAGCCGGAAAAACCGGCTATTACACGCTGAATTGGAGTGACGGAACGGTGAAAGAACTTGAGAGTCCTCACGTGCTCCACACCGAGGCGATGCAGTACGCTTCTGGTACCTTCTACTTCTTCGTGCCGAAAGGAACGGAACGGTTCATCATAAACGCGGGCGCATACGGAGGCCCGAGTCTTGAGGTTCGCGACCCTGCCGACAAGGTGGTGCTAGAAGTGACCCCCACAGCCGAGAATCCCCAGACGGCCTTCCTTGTGGAGGTCCCGAACGGAAGCGACGGCGGCGTATGGAAGGTCATGGGTCCTAAATGCGTCAACCGCACTGGCAGCATAACCTTCATCGGTATTCCTCCGTACATGGCACTCTCTCCTCACCTGCTCATGGTTCCGCAGGAAACAATACGTTGAAAAGTTAGGCGTTGAATTATGAGTGAGAAAAATTCTGAGGCTTTCGCGGCGCTCCAACTGCCCACAATAGACTGCCACGTGCATCTGACGCATCATGATGTTATCCACGATCTCATGCGTCTACAGCGCGACGCCGGCATCGAGCGCACCTGCATCGTGTGCGTCCCGGGAACGCCGGAGCGCTCTCTCAACTGCAACGCATGTGCTTTCCTCGCCAAAGAGCTGTATCCAAATGATGTGTACGTCTTCGGGGGGCTCGTCTACAACATAGACGGGCCCGCCACCGTCGAGGATCTGCGTTCCCAAGCCGAGTTGCTTCACGAGGCTGGCTGTGATGGCGTCAAGATGCTAGAGGGCAAACCCACATCTCGTAAGCGCATTGGGTTAAGTCTGGACGATCCAGTTTACGATGGTTTCTACGATTTCATGCAGGAGTCGGGAATGCCGATAATCTCGCACGTAGCCGACCCCGCGTCGTTCTGGGATCCTGCCCTTGTTTCCCCTGCGGCGAAGGCAGCAGGGTGGGATTACACCGACGGAACATTTCCTTCGCGCGAATCGCTATACATAGAGGTCGACAACGTCCTAAAGCGCTTTCCACGCCTGAGAATCGTCTTCGCGCATTTCTATTTTCTATCACGGGAGATGGAACGGGCATCACGGTTTTTTGATGAGCACCCAAACGTCTCATTCGATCTAACTCCAGGCTCGGAAATGTACCGCAACTTCTCGGACAATCCAGCGGGCTGGCATGACTTCTTCACCAAATATCAAGATCGGCTGATGTTTGGCACAGACAACTTTGCCCCGCGGGAGCCATGGGCGGAGAAGAGTCTTGGGATGGTCGACAAAGTGCGCATGATACGTCAGTTTCTGGAAACGACTGGCAGCTTCGAAGGGTTCGGCACGGCGACGCGGCGTCACGTGATGGGCATAGGTCTTGACCGCCCAGTTTTGGAGAAAATCTATGCCCGCAACTTCCAGCGGTTAGCTGGCGACAAACCTCGTCAATTGAATGCCAAAGCTGCAAACGCCCATATAGACCGTGTCATGTCCTCAAACCGTGCGGATCCATCGCTAGACCTTTCATCTATCAAAATCGGAACCCCGCGTTAACCTTTTATTCGTTAACATTT
>CAYOPG010000132.1:0-2936 GCA_964405775.1 uncultured Lentisphaerales bacterium | reverse complement strand
ACGGCGTCTGGATCTCCGGCAGAAACACCTACGACATCCATGGCACAGGAGGCGCAGTCGCCCCAGGTCGCACTGATATAGTGCAATAATCGATAACAGGATATTGTGTGCGGCGGCACGCGGATTCTCCGCGAGCCGCCGTTTTTCATTTCACATAGAATCAGGAATTTCTTTGCATTCGCGCTCAAGGAGTGCTAGAATCCGAGATAACTTTCTGTATGCCGCGCATGGACTCGGCAAGCCCTCAACCATCAATCTATAATACGACACACTGATGAATTCTAATTACTGGAATGACCAGAACTCTCCTGTAATGCCGGTAAGCGCCCCCGACTTCATGCCTCAGGCGCAATTGCGCGAACTGCAACTCCACCGCCTCAAGCTGCTTGTGCAGTACACGTACGACCGAGTCGAACTCTTCCGATCCCGCTGCATTGAGCGAGGCGTCAGACCCGAGCATATAAAGAAGCTGGAAGATATAGCGACCCTCCCGACTTTTACAAAAGCCGACCTGCGGGACACCTATCCGTTTGGACTGTTTGCGACGCCAATGAGTGAGATAGTGCGGTTTCACGCTTCCTCGGGGACAACGGGCAAGCCGATCGTCGTCGCTTATACGCAAGATGATCTGCGCTTATGGAGCGAATGCGTCCAGCGCGCGCTTGCGGCCTGTGGTCTAGGAGCCGGAGACATAATACAAAATGCATATGGTTATGGGCTCTTCACTGGCGGCCTCGGTTTACATCAAGGAGCGACTGACCTTGGACTCACCGTGGTTCCTGTTTCTGGCGGAAATTCTGAGCGCCAGATAATGTTAATGCGCGATTTCGGAGCAACTGCCGTCAGTTGCACGCCGAGTTACTTTTTACATCTGATAGATGCCGCCAAGGAACAAGGAGTTGACTTGCGCGATCTGCCATTGCGTGTCGGTGTGTTTGGTGCCGAACCATGGACGGACGAGATGCGCCGCCACATAGAGGAGGAGGCCGGCATAGAGGCTTTCGACATTTACGGACTGACTGAAATCTGCGGCCCGGGAGTTGGCATTGATTGTAAAGAACACTGTGGATTGCACATCTTTGAAGATCATTTTTATCCCGAAATCATTGATCCCGAAACATTGGAGCCTTTGCCAGACGGAGAGGAGGGCGAACTGCTTTTCACCACTCTCACAAAGCAGGCTATGCCAATGATCCGGTATCGCACGCGCGATATCTCTGTAATAGACACGGAACCATGCGAATGCGGCCGTCGTATACGCCGTATACGGCGAATACACGCACGCACCGATGACATGCTGATCATCCGTGGTGTCAACATATTCCCCTCGCAGATCGAAGCGGGGCTTCTTTCGGTCGACGGAGCTTTGCCGCATTATGCCATAATCGTCTCGCGCGAAGACAATCTGGACAAAATAGAAGTCCATGTAGAAATCCCCCGCGAAAAATTCAGCGATAAGATAAGCGAGATTGAAAAACTGCGTTCACAGATCGCGCAATCAATTCAACGCATCATCAACATCGCCGTTACCGTAACTCTTGCCGAACCCAATTCACTGCCACGCAGTGAAGGCAAAGCAAGGCGTGTGACCGACCTGCGCGGGCAGAAATAGACGCTAAAACGTTTTGTAAACTTCTCAATAACTTCACTACAGCAAAAGGAGCACAAATGAAAATCCAGCAACTGGCCGTATTTCTGCAGAACAAGCCCGGACATTTGGGCGGGATATGCAAAACGCTTGCCGACAACGACATCAACATCATAACACTGTCACTTGCCGACACGCAGCAGTTCGGTATCCTGCGCCTGATCGTGAAGGAATGGAAATCAGCAGCCCAGAAACTTGAGGAGGCTGGTTACCTTGTGCAACTCCGCGAGGTGTGCGCTGTTGAGGTTGAAGACGAGCCGGGCGGAATTTACCGCATCGTCGAAATAATAGGCAAGGTGGGGGTCAACATCGAGTACGTCTACGCGTTCACTTTCCACAAGAGCGGGCGCGCTGTGCTTGTCTTCCGTTTCGATGATCCAGACAAGGCAACCGAAGCCCTCCGCCAGGCCGGTGTTAACGTGCTTGCTGATATAGATTTGTTTGAATAGGAGCCAATCGGGAAAATCAAAGTGATGAACACCAAACCTCTCGTCGAAAACGTTTTCTGGCAAAAAGAAAAGGAATGCATGCCAAGAGGCGAATTGCGCGCACTGCAGCTGCAAAAGCTGCGGACGTTAGTGGCTCGCGTCTATGCAAGCGTGCCCGCCTATACAAGGGCGTTTGACGAAGCTGGTGTGAGACCCGACGATATAAAGACCCTCGACGACATTCGCCGTCTGCCTTTCACGACAAAGGCAGATCTGCGCGAAAACTATCCTCTTGGATACCTCGCCATACCGCGTAGCGAGGTTGTGCGCTTCCATGGCTCGTCCGGTTCCACCGGAAAGCCGACTTTCGTCGCTTATTCCAATTCAGACATGAACAACTGGGCAGACCTATGCGCACGCTTCCTATACGCCGGTGGCCTGCGCCCTGGCATGACTGCTCAGGTCGCATTTGGCTATGGTCTTTTCACTGGAGGCTTCGGCCTGCATCAGGGCATTGAGCGCGTTGGTGCAGCCGTCCTGCCTGCATCAAGCGGGAACACGGCCAGACAGCTCGTGCTGCTTCAGGATCTCGGCGCCGATTTTCTGATCTGCACGCCGTCTTACGCGTTGCATCTGGCGGACGGCATCCAGTCTGGGGCGATCGACCGCTCTTCACTCAACTTGAAAGGCATGTTTCTCGGATCGGAGCCCTGGACGGAGGCAATGCGCCGGCGCATGGAGGAAGGGCTGGGAATATATGTCGAGAACAACTACGGCCTAAGTGAAGTGCAGGGGCCTGGCATTTCAGGCGAGTGCGCGTTCCGAAACGGCATGCACGTGGCGGAGGACCATTTTATTGT
>CAYOPG010000131.1:0-3016 GCA_964405775.1 uncultured Lentisphaerales bacterium | reverse complement strand
ACAAAGAATTCTTTTGGCATGCCGATGCGCAGACCTTTTAGCGTTGCTCCCGCGAGTGCAGCTCTGTAGTCCGGCACAGGCACGTCAAGCGTAGTCTGGTCGTGCACGTCGCGCCCGGCGATCGCTCCAAGCAGAACCGCAGCGTCTTCAACGGTTTTGGTTATCGGTCCGACTTGATCCAGTGACGACGCAAAAGCCCCGACTCCAAAGCGCGAAACGCGCCCGTACGAAGGTTTCAGTCCCACGCATCCGCAGAACGATGCCGGCTGGCGGATCGATCCTCCTGTATCAGAAGCCAGCGATGCTATCGCCATGCCTCCCGCAACAGCCGCCGCCGAGCCACCGCTGGAGCCGCCCGGCACCCTGTCGGGAGCCGCAGGATTGCGGGTCTTCTTGAAAGCGCTGTTTTCGGTGGAAGTCCCCATTGCAAACTCATCCATGTTCACACGACCGGCAGGAATTGCACCAGCAGCCTTCAGCTTGGATACGACAGTAGCATCGTAAGGGGAGATGTATCCCTCCAGTATCTTCGACGCGCATGTGCAAGGCTGACCATTGACGTTGAAGAGATCCTTCATGGCCAGGGGAATGCCGAGCAGATCTCCGTCCTCTCCGGCCGCTCTTCGCTTGTCCGCCGCGGCTGCGCCTTCAAGCGCCCCTTCGGTGTCAAAAGTCAAATAAGCTCCGATCTCGCCGTCTTTAGCCGCGACGGCGTCAATCACCGCCTGTGTCAGCTCTACCGACGAAAAATCTTTATTGCGCAAACCCTCCGCAGCGCCGCAAAGCGTCATATCTGCAATGTCAATATGCATTGGCGTCACTCCACAATCTTCGGGACTTTGAATTCGCCGCCGGCTCTGTCTGGCGCATTAGCCATGACGGTCTCATTATCAAGGCTTGGTTCGTTCACGTCCTCGCGGAACACATTCTCGACTGGCTGGCCATAAAGCGTGGGCTCAATGCCGTCAATATCCAGCTCGTGGAGCTTCTGCACATACCCGAGAATCGTGTTCAGTTGTCCTTGGAACTTATCCATTTCTTCCTGTGGTAAGTCAAAATGTGCCAATTCGCACACTTTTGAGACATCGATAAACGTGTCTGAATTTTCTGCGGCCATATTTACTCCCAATCCCCTAAAAACCAAAGAAAGCATTATGTCACAAAACCAGTGTCCTGTCCAAGAAATATGACGTTTTGGCATTTAATCGCCTCCGAGTTTCGTGTTGTCGCAAATGGCGAATGGTTGTAGAATGAAAAACATGAAAACATCTCGAGATTTTATAGAAGAAGCCGCGGCTATGCTTACCCAGCTCCGCAAGGAAGCGCCGCTGGTGCATTGCATTACCAACGACGTGGTTGCGAGCTATACGGCTAATTGTCTGCTTGCCGTTGGAGCGGCGCCGGCGATGATCCCCGACCCGAATGAAGCCCGTCAGTTTGCGGCTGTTGCCAGTGCGCTGCTTATAAACGTCGGCACGATCACGGAAGCTCAGGCGGATGCGATGCGCGCCGCAGTGGATTCTGCGAACAGCGCGGGGCGCCCGTGGGTGCTGGACCCCGTGGCGGTGGGCGCGCTTACTCTGCGTACGAGTCTGGCAAATGAACTCAAGCTGAAGATGCCTGCTCTCATACGTGGAAACGCTTCGGAAATAATCGCCCTTGCAGGGTTTAAGGCGTCCGGTCGTGGTGTTGACAGCACGGCCGCCGTCGATGAAGCCCGCGAGGCAGCATCAATGCTTGCTGAAGAGACCGGAGCCGCCGTGCTTGTAACCGGACCTGTGGATATTGCGGTCTCAAGGGGCAAGCCGGTTGTCTCAATATCAAATGGAACTCCGCTCATGACTCGCGTCACTGGAGTTGGTTGTGCACAAGGCGCAATTTGCGCGGCTCTTGCGGCACTTTCCGAAGACAAGCATGCCGTGGCAGTGGCGACAGCTCTTGTAATGGCTGTGGCTGGAGATATGGCGGCTGAAAAGACCTCTCGTCCCGGCTCGTTCCAGATCGCGTTGCTAGATGCTCTCGATGCCGTTGGCGCAGAAGAGCTTGTCTCCCGAGGAAAGGTTGCCCTATGATAAGGCGCGAGGACTATCTGGTTTATCTCGTGACCGACGACCCCTCGCGTTACGTAGGCGATTTTGTCGAGTCGGTTGAAGAGGCTGTTGCAGGCGGGGTAACGCTAGTGCAATACCGTGACACCGAATCGAACCGTCGCGATATGTACGAACGCGCCCTTCGTTTGCGCGACATGCTGCGCGTGCGCAAAGTCCCGTTGATAATAAACGACTATGCCGATCTTGCCATGGCATTGGAGGCAGATGGGGTTCATGTGGGCCAGAGCGATATGCCGCCGGAGGCTGTGCGCCGGATCGTCGGCAAAAATATGACCATCGGTTTTTCCATAACAAATATGGAGGAAGCCAAGGCAATGCCCCGGGATGGCTCGGTGGACTACGTCGGTATAGGACCGGTTTACGATGCGACCAAAACAAAAGCCGACGCCGCACCTGAGATGGGGGGTGACGGGTTTTCCCTCATACGCAGCGAGCTCGCAGAGCTGCCGGCAGTAGCGATAGGCGGGGTAACCATAGAACGCGCCCCTTCAATTTTGGCGGCGGGTGCTGATGGCCTTGCGATTGTTTCCGCGTTCTCTAAGGCCGCCTCACCGCGTGATGCCGCGCGAAAAATCGCTTCTCTCCGGGCTTAGCCTGTAGTAACCTCGCTTCCTTCGGTATTCTTGGGTGCGTTGTTGCGCGCTTGCGGGGAGTTGTTGAAAGCTCCACGTTATTCGGTTAATTGGCTTTAACTACTTCCCCTTGCAATCAATACCGCAGGTCGCGAAACGACAGCCCCGTAGCGCATTTTTGCACAACATCCGTGTTGCGGGTGTTTTAAGGAAACAGTACAATGCAGGCATGATTAGGGACGGCTATTCAGTTGATGCGGTTCCCGTGGCGGAGTGCACACCCTGCCACGAGGCTGTAATATTCGGCAGAATTCTCCAAGACAATTACGTCAT
>CAYOPG010000130.1:0-3262 GCA_964405775.1 uncultured Lentisphaerales bacterium | reverse complement strand
TCTGGGTCTCCCCCGGCACCATCCCGCAGGACTACACCATCACCGCCACGCATCCATTTGTGGCAAATGCGAGCGACACTGCCACGTTCGCAGCCTTGAGCCTGGACATATTCGGCGACCTCGACTTCGACGGAGATGTGGACGCGGACGACAATGCATTGCAGAAAGACCTTACGGCCGAATTTGGCTGGACAATGCCTGTGAACGCCAACTTCTTCCGCGTGGCGCAACTGCAGACAGACGTGAGTCTGCCCGGCACATTTACCTTGCGGCTCGATGGCGATCCGGCGTTCAAAGTGTGGCAGAGTCCGAACCCCGCCACGAACGATGCGCCGCTTCTCGTCGCGGGGCAGGTGGTAACCAACGGCGTCGATGGCGTTTCGTGGAACACCGGTTCAATCGACCATGTTTATCTACAGTCCATCGCCCCCGGCACCGCAAGGCTCACCTACACCTTCATCGGCACAGGCGAAGCCGAGGGCATAGCAAGCCGCGCCTCGCTGAAAATTACGGCGGTGGAAGTGGTCTTGGAAGAGCTTTCGTTTATTAACAATCACACCATTGTGTCTGACGATAGCTCCACCCACTGCGAGGCACCCCATTGGCTGGATCCAGATAGAAACGGGGATACTTCTGACGGGCATAGCCACCCACTTTGCTTTACGCGCAACACCAGGATGAAAGTCTCGGGCAAATGGCACCTGCAGCCGACTGGCATGGTTGTCCCGCTCAAGATTAGAGGCGATGGACCGGGAGATCTTGACTTCCCTCCGACGACCGCGATTATCAGCGGAGAAGAAGCCGCAGTTGCAGGTGTCCTGTGTGAAAACGCCTTTGCCGATGAGATTGACTTTATAGACCCCATGAGAATCATCTGGCAGTTTTCCCTTGATGATGGCATGACCTGGAACCACGCAGGGGCGAGCTCCAACCAAACTTACGTCACGCTTGGCGATCCTTCTGCGGATATAACATTATTTCATTCCATCGTTGACGTCGGCTGCAGGAATGGGGACGGCAAAAGATATGTTGACGACGCTGTCGCATCCATCTGGTCCGACTTCACCGACCTGATTGTCAGGCGCGTTGACGGAACGACGTTGCACTACTACTCGAACTCCATACCTACGTCAAGCTCCGTCAACGTTCCAGGGCTACTTGCAACGGCAGACGGTCAATGCACGGCGTGGTCCGGCTTTTTCGCAGGCGCGCTCCTTGCTCAGGGAATAGATGCCGAGATATCAGAACTTTGGATCCCAAATCTTAGTTTCTGGAATAGCAACGACAAGGAAGAACCTGTTGTAAAAAAACTATTTTATTGGAGTGAAAACAGCGGCATGCTCGTGAAGCACTGGAGTTTTTCAACTCCAAACTGGAGTGCGTTCGATGCAAATCACAACACAAGAGCTGATGACGATGAAATAATGTACCCGGATCTTTGTATCTATCCTATTCCTGAGCCGACGGAACTGACTGTTACCGCGTATCTTTGTCCTTATTCGGAAACGTTGCCAATTGGAAGTTTTGATGGACAAACAATGAGCACCACTGGTACTGGATTAAAGGGGCAAGGGAACATCGTGCCTTCCATCCAGATGTTCAACACCCACTACGTAGTCACGCGCGGCTTGCATGGTTATAATCCTATATTTTTTCCTCCTCAACAATCATACACAATCTACGATCCCTCATATGGCGCCAAGTACGAAGGGGCTGACGCACTTAAGCAGTGGACAGACTGCTCTGTTGATGGTTTTTTTATCTCTTGGGAAGATGAAGGCGGCTTAAATAAAATCATTGAGGCGGCGCCCAATGATTCTAATACGGTTATTAAAGTCTCTCTGGATTCATGGCCAATTCAAACTTGGTTCTGAAAGTTCAGTCAATGATACGAAAGGAATGTCTATGAAACAAAAAGTTGCAGTCAGCTATGTGAGAATATTTTATGCCCTAGCGTTGGCGGCTATACTTCAATCAATTTCGGAAACGGCGAACGCCTTGGAACCCACCGGCTACGGGTCTGACAATAAATTGAAATCAGTTGAAAGGACCGCCTGTGTCAGCAACGAAACATTCCGGTTCCGGTCGAAAATTATGGAAGAAGACAGCGTCGTGGAGATAGTGCGCGAAAGAGTAAAAACAGGAAAAGCTCCTGCTGAAGGTTGCACTAATGCCGCAGCACGTGTCTTTATCCCAGACCTTGTGGCGGGGATCCACAATTTTGCTTTGAGCCAAAGCGGAAGAATCATTTGGCTTGTCGTACCTACAAAAGGCGGATTACCGTCTATGAGAACCGATCATAAGATATATCCGCTGCTACTAGACAACGCGACGCAACAGTACGACTTCCTAATCAAAAGAGTTTCTGTTGCCGAAGATCGCCCCGGCCGAATTTTTAATACAATCAACCTGACGACATTGATTCGAACGGAGCTTATTTACTTGGCACATAGCGGAATCAAAATAGACTCTAGAACTGGGAGGGCGATTACTGAACTAAACATAGAAAGCTCTGAAAATGATGGCGCCATGATAAACGGAAAACTTGGGACCAAATACTCTTTCACGTTCAAAGTCTGGCTTGATGAAAGGTACAGATTTCATTCAAGCAACTGCGTAATTAAAGAAATTACACAAAACGATGAGCTGTCGAGCGACAAAGGAGCATCCGCAACAGATACAGGTGGTCTGCCAGATTAGACAGCCTCATGACCATTCAAAAGTCATTGATTGTATGCGCACAGAAAACAACATTGCACCAGATACGGCATTTACTATCTGTCAGATAGAGTATTTAGTTCCGGCGCAGTACGGTTTTACAGAGTTTGAAGCAGGTTCGTACAAGTGCAACATCTTCGTGGCGCACCGTGCAGAACAGGCAGGAGCGGATGTCCCGGCTATAAGCGGGATTCCGGCAAGATACCCTCCTCTCGCCAACGAATGGGCGGGCGCGGAAGACACCAATCCCTACATACCAGGCTTTCAGACCGGCATAGCGAACTGGACTTTACTGACAACCCCGCTACACCCACAACCCGGAATGATAGTAGCCCACCCCGTGGCAGGAGGTCAAGGGCACGTTGGAATTGTGGATTATGATGGTTACGGGATTGCAGTCGGGGTCCGATACGGCACGGTAAACAAACAGGCTACGGAATTTCTCGATGGAACGTGCGGATATAGGAGATATGAACCATGAAACAAATAAAACTCATTCTTGCTTTGGTTGTTTTGACAATGTTGCCACTAGGTGCTTCAGAAG
>CAYOPG010000129.1:0-3561 GCA_964405775.1 uncultured Lentisphaerales bacterium | reverse complement strand
CTTGAAAAATTTTTGAGATTACAGTAGAGCGGCGATGTGGCAGGGTGGAGACTCTGCCACCACGGGCGTGATGCAAGGCCGCCGGTGGTATGGCGTAACATTGCGGACGTGTTTTTTTCCGCAGGGTGTTGACATGCGGGTGAAAGTGTGATTCAATATTACGGAAATGGATTCAGCAATAATGAATAATCAAAAACCGCCCGTGTTGGTGAAGTCGTTGAAGAAGGCACTGGATGCGCTGACGTTGCTGGCGTTCGATGACTTCGAGCGCCAGGGGATGGCGCTAGGCGAACTCTCCCGGCGTCTTGAGTTGCCGGCCAATACGCTGCACAACCTTCTCAAGACGATGGTTGCGTGCGGCTATGCCGCGCAGACTCCGTCGGGAACTTACTGCGTCGGTCCGCGGATGCTTGATGCGGGGCGCATGAACCGGCTCCTTTTCGCCGTCTCCGCCCCCGAGCTACAGCACAAGATGGAGAAGCTATGCGACGCACTGGACGAGGCGCTGACGCTGGTGGCGCTCGTGGACGGGAAGCGGGTTTCGCTATGCACGGCGACTCCGCATCAGGCTGTCGGGGTTAACGCCTCCGCAGTGGAGTTCCGCTCGATTTACGCGATGCCCACTGGGCGCGTGCTTGCGGCATACGCAGATGCGTCCGCGCTCGCGCGCATCGTCGAACGCAACGGTCTGCCCGGTGCCGCATGGGATGGTATTTCCACCCGTGCCGGGCTTGAGCGCGCATTGGCACTAGTGCGCAAGAAGGGTCATGCGACAATCTCCCCTGACGGTCCGGAGCTGGTTTCATTCGCGGTGCCGGTCCTGGATGCAGAGGGAGGGCTTGTCGCCACGCTGGGTTGCTACGCTCCGCGTTTCCGCTGCGATGCCAAGCGGCAGGCGGATCTTCTCAAGCGTCTCAGTGACGCAACCCCGATATTGTCAAACCTGCTTCAGAAGGAAGAAAACCAAAACAAAGGAGAGTAGCCGTGTCGAATCGCATACTGACTGAACTTGTTCGCGCACAAGCCCTGAAAATGGGCATGGATCTTGTCGGCTTCGCGCCGGTTGAGCGTTGGGAGCACGCCCCCAAATTGCTGAGTCCGCCTGCCATACTGCCATCGGCAAAGACGGTTGTGGTGTGTGGGATGCACATAACGGACACGTGGACGGAGATGGGCGGCGAGCCGGAGCCGCAGGATCGGAGCCCTGGCGGCTGGATGGACCAGAACGGGCTGCTCGACCGTGTCGCGTACAGGCTGGCGCGTCTGCTGCACGACAACGGCCAGAATGCTATTGCCGTTGCCAGTTCGAACATATGGCGCTACCGCCAGTACGAGGGCATACCGAGTCTCTTCGCGCCTGACCTGTCGCACATACATGCCGCAACGGCTGCCGGGCTTGCCGAAATAGGATGGTCGGGATTGGCGATAACGCCGGAGTTCGGTTGCCGCGTCCGCTTCATAACGATCGTCACCGACGCTGAGCTGGTGCCATCACCGATGTACGACGGGCCGCCGCTCTGCGACCGCTGCGGCGACTGCATAAAGCATTGTCCGTCGGGTGCTCTGCAGCGTGACTTCAACGACATCAAACCGCATGTTGTGGAGATCGGCGGCAAGGTTTTCAAATACGCAAACAAGAACATCTGGCGTTGCGCGTGGGCGGAGCATTTCAATCTGGATCTGAACTCCGAGACGCTGAAGCGCGACTTGCGCGTCGACGAGAAGACAATACTCGACGAGCTGCATGGGAGCGGCGTGCGCGGCCACGAGCGGGGCGTGTGCCAGAAGGTCTGCGTGCCGCCCCATCTGCGCACCGGGCGGCAGAGTTTCGGGCGCGACCGGCAAATTGCTCAAGACAGGATTAACCGCAAGTATCCGGACACGATGCCGACGCTGCGGAAGCTGCGCGATGACGTGATAGCGCGTGCCGTGGAGCTGGGTGCTGAAATTGCGGCCGTGGCGCCGCTGCAGCCCGAAACGGAGGCGGGAAGGCGGGCGCTTCTTGAGGCTCCGGGTGTTAAAACGGTTCTTGCGGTTGCCTTCCGTGTGCCGCCGGAGTTCATGCGGCAGGACGAACTGCCGCAGGGTGCCGGCCGGAATTATGGAATTGCCTACACAAAGCGGCATCAGATGCTGCTCCGCCTCGCGCGGATGGTTGAAGACGCCGGGTATTCGGCGGCCTCTTACGGCCCGGCCTGGAGAGGCGATAATAAAATGATAGAAGCTCTTGCGGAAATGACAGGGCTGGGAGCAGTGGAGCGGGGCGTGTTCAGAACTCCCGAGTTCGGCGCGGATCAGATCGTTGGCTGCATCGTCACTGATGCTCCGCTTGATGCTTCCCCTGCGCCGCGTGGCACGCCGGAACCATCCCGCCCGGCCGCTCCGCTCGCCGGAGCCGCGTTGCGCCGAGCCTTGGAGCGTTTGTCCGAGGAGCATCTCGTCAGCCTGTTCGGCGTGACTCCGGCGGCGCGCCTCGATCCTGTCGCGGACGCACTCCGCAGCATAGTAGACGAGGCAGAACTGGGCAAGGCCATAGTGGATGACAACAGGAACCTGACATACCACGGGGCGTTCATCCCGAAGATAGTCCATGAGGACGTCCGCATCCGTCGCCCGTCCGATTACATGCCCGGCGCGAAGTCAGTCATTGTGCTGGGGATGCATTATCCGGAAGATCTCGTGGAGAATGCCGGCCTTGAGGAGAGCCAGCAGGTGGGCTGCTACAACTTCCACCAGTACCAGACGGCAAACGAGTTGCGCTTCGCCGCACTCGAACTGGCAACGGCGCTCTCCGGTATGGGGTACGGCTCCGTGATCTGCGACAACCTGCTTGGCATCGGGTCGATGACCGATTCGCCGCGCGGCAAGTTGCCGGACATGCGTAGCGGCTCGCTAGAGGCCGTGGCCGCGGGTCTCGGTGAAATCGGAAGAAGCGGTGCGCTACTTACGCCGGAGTACGGCGCACACCAGCGCGTGATCTGCGTGGTGACTGATGCCGAGCTTGATGCGGATCTCCCCCTAGCGCCAACAGGAGTGTGCGGTGGCTGCGACCGCTGCGAGGCGGCCTGCCCGATGCAGGTGCTTGGCGGCAGCACTGTTCCGCTGGACATCGGTGGCGTGCGGGTAGACTATCCGCTGATTCCGCGCCATCGCTGCGACTGGTCGAAGCGCTACAGCCTGTGTTCCGTGGAAGGGCCCGGACTCATCGGCAACAACACCCAGGTGGAGGCTCCGGAGGGCGACCTGACCATTGAGCAGGTGGCAGAAGCGTGCAAGGCGAAGGATCCTATAATGAAATCGCGCACCTGCATCCTCGAGCTGTGCCTGCGGCATTGTCCCGCCGGCCGGCGCAGCCGGGCAAACTGATCGCCAGCCGCGTTGCCAATCATGATGGAGCAGGACGTGTAACGGCTGTTGCGCCATTCCCGTCTGTGGCGGGCAATGGCGCAACAGACGGGCGACCCGAATCATGGGCGGTCAGTCCGTCAGAGTGTCTGGGGCGGCGTTGTCGTCGTCGCTGCTTGCGTAGCAGTAGATGCAGCCGTGTCGGCAGGTATTATA
>CAYOPG010000128.1:2679-3739 GCA_964405775.1 uncultured Lentisphaerales bacterium | reverse complement strand
CAAATATTTAAACGATGTCCTCATAGTCATCACCTGAACCCATTATTCGTAACGCCAGAAGCGGGTTCAACTAGGGCAAAAGTAATTGAAACCCAGAGAAAAGTCAATCCCTCGAAAACCTCCTCACCCACATTTTATGCACAAACCCCAATACCAATCGGGGTTATAGTGAAAAACCATCGAAAAACGGGGCGAATTTATTAAAACTTTCGAAAATAAAATTTAGGACACTAAACCAACCCGAAACGGGCGTAAGCTTCACCCATCTGCTCTGGCGGCAGTTCGTGAACCGTCACCCCTGTGGATTTGAACTCCTTGTAAACGTTGCCATCAAGCGTGATTCTCCCTTCTGGCGTTTTCAAAGAGAACATCTCCTTCTTATTGAAAGGAGAATCTGGATGACGCTCGCAATAGAAGTTGGGGGCTATAAAATCCACCGTCAGTTGCGGCTCTTCGGTAAATGAGTAAAGGTCCCGCCAGACGCCCTTGCGAAAGTCCATAAGAACCCATCCAAGAAAAGAGTCTTTGCGGAACTTGTAATTTTCCCCGAACTGGGTTTGTTCAAGACCTTCCTGCAGTTTGACGGGCTCCCGCGGACAGCTCTGTCCGATGCCCACGTCGCAAACCATGCGCCCGCAATCTGTCCGAACCAGCAGCACTCGGTGGCGGCGCATTGGGATCGTGGTTTCGTCCCGGAGGAATCGAGCCGCGACATCGGTTACATCGTAACCCAGTCCTCTGAGCAGAGCCCCGAAGGCTCCATTCAGTTCGAAGCAGAGCCCTCCCATTCTGCGCAACACGATTTTCTCAAAAAGGGCGGCGGGGTCTATCGAAGTGGGAATCCCTCGGAGAATATTCAGGTTTTCATATGGGACGGTCGTGCAATGGGCGAACTGGAGTTTTCTCAGAAATTCCGAATCGGGTCTGGCGTGAGCATGCGCCTCCAGCCCGATCCGTTCAAGGAAAGCCTCAATGTTTATTTTCTGGTTATTCAAGACGCACTAAATTTAGAGCAAGATGGGCGAACATGTCAACGTCAAAGTGCCCAGTAAACACACCC
>CAYOPG010000128.1:0-2579 GCA_964405775.1 uncultured Lentisphaerales bacterium | reverse complement strand
CCCCTCTGAAAAACGTCTCACTTGAAATCACCCCAAAGCCGATGTTCAAAAAGGACGACGAGTTTATACTGGAACTTTTCCGCGGCGTATTCAAACAATGGTATTCGTTGACAAAGGAGGCGGAAACAGTTTCGCTGCTCTGGTGGCTCAGCGACGGCACTGACATTCTGGTATACAACCGCAATATGGACGAGCCCATTGAGTGGATGTTCTGGCAAGGCTTCGCACATCCGACTTATGACGTGCCGATAGAGAAGGACCCCAAACGTGATTCGATCACCGCAACACCGTACATCTACAGGCCGGACGCAATCACGCTGACAGCCGCGGACGTCAAAAGAATTGTCTCCCTCATCCGCAGCGCGGGCATGGAGATCATCGGCAAACGCATACGTGTAGGGCTGCCGTTCGACCCCGGCTGTGAATTCTCCAACCATCCGTTCCGATACCGCGACCATCCAGAACTATTGATGGGCGAGAAAATGAAATGCATAGACTGCACTGCCGCACTCCACGCAGACCCTCGCCCCTTCGCGGGATTCCCCAATGGCGTAGACGAAGGAACCAAGTTCGGACGGTTTTTCGGAAGACAGGTCAGTATTTATTTGCGAGACATGGATGTGGACTATATATGGCTCTCAAACAGTTTCGGTTTCGGGCGCAGTCCATACGCCACAGGCGGCGTGGGGCAGTTCTTCGACGGCCTTGAATATCATCCTAAAGGCAATGCCAAGATCAGTGCCGACATCCTGGATTTTTGGCGTATGTTCCGGGAGGAGATCGGAGATCTTGAGATCGAATGCAGAGGTACAGATTTCTCTCTGGGGCTAAATCTGGTGAACCACGCCACTCCGTACCTTGGCATGTTTTCTAACGAAATCGGTGTAGCGCCGCCGCCCAACACTCCATGGCCAGCGCTTACGTTCAACCACGGCATAGCGCTTGCAGGTTACATGAGCCAAATCGCGGCTGCGCCTGGCGACACGCTACCAATGCGCTTCTACACCGCGGATCCCTGGTTCTGCAATTCGCCTTGGCTTGACCGTTGGAACCGGCGCCCTCATGACATTTACCTCACTGGAGCCGTGTCGCGGATATGGAACGACGGCTCCGTTCTGGCGTTCAACGACGTCAAGTTCCTTAGCCTAGATTCCTCATGGGGTGAGACTCTGGATGTAATCCCGGATGAAGTCATCCCCCACATAAAACGAGCCGTGAACTTCCGTCCAAACGCGCCCGCACCGGTACTGTGGGTATATCCTGTCCGTGAGTACCATGAGTATACATTCGACAGACAAGAGCGCATAGACGAAGTAATGGCAGGCGATCTGCTGATCCAGCACGCCATAAACTGCGGACTACCTCTCTCCGGCGTCATTAATACAGATGCTTTCGTCGAAACAACGTCAGACGCCCCGGGGCGTTACCTCGGATCCGTGCTTGTGACTCCCGTACCTGACTCCGGAAGCAAGTGGGCAGCAGGCATTGAAGCGCACATAAAAGCCGGCGGCAAAGTACTGCTGTACGGGCCCGCCGATCACTCCGACAACAAATGGCTGGAAATGCTTGGGCTGGAAATCACCGCCCCAATACACGGCGACCTGCGAATCTCTATTTCCAACGATCCCGACATTTATTCAAAAGGTCAGCCAGCATTGAAATTCCGCCACGAACCTGCACATAACGGCGGAGGCATGTGTGAAGTTGCGCGGCATAGTGCAGACTCTGCCACTCGAATATTGGCGCGCGCTTACAAAGGCGACCAGGAGCGCGTGGCTTCGCTTGTGCATGCCGCGCCCGAATGGAACGGAGGCAAACTCGCATGGGTGCGCGGGACGACATCTGTAACCGTCGACGGTGTTCGCGGACGCAACCTCTCAACGGATGATCCTTCCGAGTATTACCCCTGCGAGAATTTGCTGCGGCATGCTCTGGCTGAGCTCGGGTGGAGTGTCGTGGTTGAGCGCCCTTCGCCGGGGCGAGAGTCTGTACACTTGATGGTCTCGCGTACTCGCAACGGTTTTGTTTTCGCCGGTTTTTCACCTCTGCCTGAAGCCGTGTTGCATCTTAAAACTCCACTGGGAGCACCTGTCTTCCCGGGACGCGACTTTGATTTGACTAACGGGGCGACCCACTGGCCTGTCTGGCATTGGTTCCATGAAGAGTGCCGCGTTTTCGTTGTGCAAGAAGAAGGGCGAATCTCCATGAAACCTGTTTCCGCGAAGCACCCGCTATACCGCCGCCGTTGGCTGTTAGACGGGCTTAAGGACGCCACTGTGCGCTTCTTCCCCGAGACAGGCTGCGAGGGGCACACGAACGTGCTGTTGAACACCGACCAGCGTTACTTCATTTTGGGTGACGCTCACGAATCCACTTGGATTGATTCACCACACGGACGCTATCTCGAAATGCGTGGCATCACGGGCGTTGTATCTTTTGCCTGGGCAAATGATGAAAACATAGAACCTGTCAAACCGCGCTCGTAAAATGCACCAGAAATGGAGGGTGGCAGCCCGGTTCCGAATCCAGAATCTCGCGATTTCAAAAATAATTGCAATTTCCGCAATTGCAATTTCCGC
>CAYOPG010000127.1:0-3832 GCA_964405775.1 uncultured Lentisphaerales bacterium | reverse complement strand
TACATATAAATCTCAGGAACGATTTGTCACCCTTAAGCGAGAAGGTTGAGATTGCTGGGCAAACTGCGCCGAACTCCATTGCCATCCTTCCTATGGAAGGGTGCGACAGCGAGCGAGACGGTTCTCCGAGCGAACTCGTCAGACGCCGATACTTGCGTTTCGCATCAGGTGGCGCGGGGCTGATATGGTGGGAGGCTTGCGCGGTCGTGCCCGAAGGCAGGGCGAACGAGTTGCAGATGATGATTACCAGAGATAACGTCAATACGTTCAAGGAGCTCGTAAATAAGGTCAATGAAACAGCGAAGGCGGCTTTCGGTCACAGGCCTGTTCATATCCTGCAACTTACCCATTCAGGTAGGTATTCAAGGCCGTCAGGACACACTCCGGCGCCGATTGTGCCACAGCGTGATCCAATACTGGATACGCGCGTGGGAATAGTTGACGATTCTCGGATTTGTTCAGACGATTACCTCGACAGTCTTGTTGAGCGGTACGTGGAATCTGCTCTGCTGGCGAAGGAAGCGGGTTTCGACGGTGTGGACGTGAAGGCTGTGCATCGTTATTTGATCAGCGAATTGCTGGCTTCCCATACGCGTGCCGGAAAATACGGCGGGTGTTTTGAAAACCGATCACGCCTGCTCCTCACCATTGTGCGCGAGATCTCACGTGAAACAGGGAGAGATGGTTTTATTGTCGCCTCACGATTCAACGTGTTCGATTCGCACCCATACCCATACGGGTTTGGTGTTGACGAGCAAGATTTCAAGAAATTCGACTCGGAGGACCCGCTGCTTCTTGTCGAGAAGTTGATTGAAGCGGGGGCTTCGCTGCTCAGCAACTCGGCAGGGAATCCATATTACATATACCCACAGGTAACGCGTCCGTTCGACATCTCAAGCATGGGCATTCCGACACCTGACGAGCATCCGCTCGCCAGTATTGCAAGGCTTTTTGAATTTACCAGACTAATACAGGAACGGGCTGGCAACGTTCCCGTGATCGGCAACGGCTATACATGGCTAAGGCAGTTCTTTCCACAGGCTGCTTCGGCCAATCTGTCAGATGGTTCATGTCGCATGGCGGGTATTGGCCGCATGGCGTTTGCTTATCCCGACGCACCACGCGACTTATTCGTCAAGGGGGCGCTGGATCCGGCAAAATGCTGTATAACCTGTAGCAAATGCACTCAGATGATGCGTGACCACGGTATGACGGGCTGCCCGGTTCGTGATGCTCGAGTCTATGCGCCGTTGTTCAAGCATTACAGGGCGGAAGCCGATGCGCGTGAAAAGCGGGCACAAGTTGAATGAGGAAAAACAAATGAAGAGTAAAAGAACAGCCGTTATAACAGGAGGGGGCAGGGGGATAGGGTTTGCGATTTGCAGGCAACTCTCGGAGGATGGTTTTTCTGTGGTTGTCGTTTCTTCGAGCCCTGTTGCAAGATATGCTGACAATCTAAATGCACTAAGCAAGCAGGGAGCGGATTTCATTTACGTGCAGGCAGACATCGCGAACGCTGATGATCGACAGCATATTGTCGACGAGGCTGTTGCTGCGTTTGGCGGGATACACGTGCTGGTCAACAACGCCGGCGTCGCGCCGCTTGAGCGCAAAGACCTGCTTGAGATGACGGAGGAAAGCTTTGACAGAGTAGTCGGCATAAACACCAAAGGAAACATGTTCCTAACGCAACTAGTTGCCAAACGGATGATTTCTCAGGAACCTATTGAAGGCAGCCGTGGAACTATAGTTAATATCTCCTCTTGTTCTGCTGAAGTGAGCTCGACAAGCCGAGGGGAGTACTGCGTTTCCAAGGCAGGCGTTGCAATGCTCACAATGCTTTATGCCGATCGACTGGCTGCCGAGGGTATTTTCGTTCACGAGGTCCGCCCCGGCGTTATAGACACCGATATGACAGGAGCGGTTCGCGACAAATACGACAAGCTTATCGCAGACGGAGTTTTCCCGATTGCGAGATGGGGTAAACCTGAAGATGTTGCCAACGCGGTAAGCGCGCTTTGTTCCGGCAAGTTCTCATACACAACCGGAAACTATATTGATGTTGATGGCGGGTTCCATATTCGCAGGCTGTAAAACAGAATCCGATGAAAGAAGAATTGATCGACTTTGGAGGGACGGAGGTTAAGGTAATCTCCCTTAACACCGTGATAATCGGAACGGGCGCGGCCGGCTACAATGCCGCCGATCGTCTGCACCAGTATGGACAGAAGGATATCGCAATTGTATCCGAAGGCGTTGAATTCGGAACATCGAGAAATGCCGGTTCAGACAAGCAGACGTACTATAAACTTTCGCTGGCGGGCTCTAATCCAGACAGCGTACGCCGTCTGGCGCAGACTCTTTTCGATGGGGGCTGCGTAGATGGAGACATCGCACTGTGCGAGGCGGCTCTCTCGGCACAGAGTTTCTTCAGACTGGTCGAGCTCGGCGTTCAATTCCCATGCAACAGGTACGGCGAATACGCAGGCTATAAAACGGATCACGACCCTGCGGAGCGGGCAACAAGCATCGGCCCTTTAACTTCGCGAAGTATGACGGAATGTCTGCAAACCAGCGCAGAAGCGAAGGGCATACGCATTTACGGGAACCTTCTGGCAGTAAAGCTGATTAAAAAAAACGACAGGGCAGTGGGACTGATTTGTGCAGATTGCGGCCCCGAGAAACAAGGTTCGCCCGAGTTGGTTGTCTTCAACTGCTGCAATGTAGTCTTTGCTTCTGGCGGGCCAGCTGGAATCTACTCCAACAGCGCTTACCCAGAAAACCAGTTCGGAGCCCACGCTGTTGCCTTTGAAGCTGGAGTGGCCGGGCGGAATCTTACGGAATGGCAATACGGGCTTGCGTCTATTAATCCGCGATGGAACGTCAGCGGCACTTATATGCAGGCGTTGCCCAGATTCGTCTCTACAGACCATGATGGAGGCGACGAGCGCGAATTTCTGTCAGACTATTTAAACGACACTGGAGAATTGCTTTCGAAAGTTTTTCTAAAGGGCTATCAATGGCCGTTCGATGTACGCAAAACCCGCGGAGGCTCTTCGCTTATTGACCTTTTCGTTTACGTTGAGACAGTCATGAAAGGGCGTAGAGTTTTTCTGGATTATCGATCCAATCCGGGAGGAGGGGCAATAGATTTTAACAAGCTTGATGCCGAGGCTAGAACTTACCTCGAGAAGGCAGGAGCATGTTTCGGCAAGCCGATAGAGCGTCTAGCTCACATGAACGCTCCAGCGGTTGAGTTCTACAAGAACCGGGGCGTGGATTTATGCGTAGATATGCTTGAGATCGCTCTGTGCGCACAGCATAACAACGGCGGATTGGGAGTTGACTGCTGGTGGCGGACGAATATCGAGGGGGTGTTTGCGGCTGGCGAGGCAGCGGCCACGCACGGCGTCTTTCGCCCGGGGGGTAGCGCGTTGAACGCCGGGCAGGTTGGTTCGATGCGCGCAGCTCGCTACATTGCCATGCGTAGAACGGATACGCCACTGGAGACGACCGAGTTCGTACAATGTGCGGAGTCAGACATTTCGGAAATAAAGGATTTAAGGGATCACATTCTTTCGGGCGGCGACAACGTCTTTGGACTTTTCGAAGCCGCGGCAAAGCGCATGAGTCGCGCAGGTGGGGCGGTTCGGGACGTATCAACTATTGGCGCCGCGATTTCTGAGATTGAGGGTGATTTGGCGGACTTTTCGAAGAGAGTCAGAGGAGAGGGCAAAGCAGGGTTCATAACAGCTCTGAAACTAAAAAACATCCTTTTGTCCCAGTACATATATCTCAAAGCTATGGTGGACTATGCGGATAAGTACGGTGA
>CAYOPG010000126.1:0-4235 GCA_964405775.1 uncultured Lentisphaerales bacterium | reverse complement strand
CAAGGGGGAAAGGGGGCGGCTTGCCCGTTTCCTGACCACTATGGGATGCTAGTGGGTTCGGTTGTTCCTGTTGCCCAACAAACATTGTCCGAATGATCGCAAACTTTCCCAGCTTTCTGTACACTTCCCGTGGGAAAAAGCTCGCGGTTCATCAATACGCCGAGAGCGAGGCGTCGCTTGAGGTCGCCGGGCAGCGTGTGACAATCGCACAAACTACAGACTACCCATGGGACGGCGATGTGACGCTTAAAATAAGAGTCGGAAAACCTGCCGTATGGTCTCTTGCGCTGAGAATCCCCGGGTGGTGTAAAACCGCTAAGATCAAAGTCAACGGCATTAAGTTCCACCACGAGACCGCATTGTCAAAAGGCTATGTGCAAATAAAACGCGCATGGAATTCAGAAGATGTCGTGTCAATCTCGTTCGCAATGCCTGTCGAGCGAATACAAGCGAATCCCGCAGTTAGACAGGACGCCGGCAGTATCGCCTTGCGTCGAGATCCTGTGCTTTACTGTCTTGAATCAGTCGACAATGGCTCCGGCCTGCGAGGCATATCCTTGTCCGGCGACCCTGAGTTCAAGGTGGTGCAAGGGCGGGGGCCTTTACTGAATGGAATTCCGGTAATTCGCGTGAAGGCCACCCGAGTGAAAGCGGCGGCAAAAGGCGATCCTCTTTACGCCTCCTTCGGCAACTGGCCTCGCGTATCTTGCACTGTCACAGCCATCCCGTACCACCTGTGGGCAAACCGCACTCCCGGCGAAATGATTGTCTGGATTCGCCAAGACTGACAAAATCGCATTCATGTTGCAACCGCGAGGCATTGGAATATCGAATGTTCGTATATAAAACAAGGTCCAGAGCTGTTGCCCTGGACCTTGTTATTGTGAAGCCTTAATCAGGCGAGCATAGTTGCAAGATCTTCCTCAGCGGTTTTGATGGGTGTGATGCCGAATTTATCGACAAGCACCCCTAGCACCGTCGGGGAGAGGAACGCTGGAACTGTAGGCCCAAGGCGGATGTTCTTGATGCCGAGAGAGAGCAGCGTCAGAAGGATGCAGACGGCCTTCTGTTCATACCAGGAGAGAACGAGCGTGAGCGGAAGATCATTGACTCCGCACTCAAACACCTTGGCAAGCGCTACTGCAACCTGAATGGCGGAATATGCGTCGTTGCATTGCCCCATGTCGAGAAGACGCGGGATGCCGTCGATATCGCCAAGCTTGGACTGCAGGTGGTTGAACCGGTACTTGCCGCAGGCAAGCGTTAGGATCAATGTGTCTTTAGGAGCTTTCTCCACAAACTCAGTGTAGTAATCGCGTCCCAATTTAGCACCATCACAGCCTCCGACCAGGAAGATGTGCTTGATTTTTCCGGCCTTGACTGCATCGATGACCTTGTCCGCGACGCCTAGGACGGCGTTGTGTCCGAATCCGGTCATGAGAGGGTCGCCCGAGACTTCGTCCTTCCATCCGCCGAGTTGAATGGCATGATCAATCATAGCTGTGAAATCTTTGTGCCCGTTTGAATCGGCAGAGATGTGCTTTACTCCTGGCCAGCCGACTTCAGCGGTTGTATACAGGTTGCCGGCGTATGTCGGCTTTGGCGGCATGAGGCAGTTGGTGGTGTATAGGACGACTCCCGGGATGCCGTCAAACTCTTTCTGCTGGTTCTGCCACGCGGTTCCGAAGTTCCCTTTGAGATGGGGGTATTTGTTCAGTTCTGGGTAGCCGAACGCAGGGAGCATTTCTCCGTGGGTGTACACGTTGACGCCTTTGTCCTTGGTCTGCTCCAGCAGCATTTTCAGGTCGTAGAGGTCGTGGCCGGTGATCACGATGAACGGCCCTTTTACATGACCGGTCTTCACAGATGTGGGGACAGGGTTTCCGTATGCGCCAGTGTTGGCCTCGTCTAGAATGCCCATGCACTTAAGGTTTATCTGCCCGAATTCCAGAATTAGGTCAAGCCATTCTTCGACGGAGTGGTCGTCGCCAGCGGCCTTCATGCCTTTCTGAAACCATGCGGAGACTTCGGGGTCGGTCTTGCCGAGGACGCGAGCGTGGTGCGCGTAGGCAGCCATGCCACGGAGACCGAACAGAAGAGTGGAGCGCAGAGACACGATGTCCTCGTTGCCGTGGAAAAGATCTTCAGGCTTGTAGGCTTCGGCGCCTCCGTGCTCGGCAATCTTGGCGCGGATTTTATCGCGCATTTTCGTAAGCGGCTCGGCATCAAAGTTCACGTTTGTCACGCACATGAACAGAGCGTCCATGAACAGGTTGGC
This sequence comes from uncultured Lentisphaerales bacterium, assembly GCA_964405775.1. Classification (GTDB taxonomy): domain Bacteria; phylum Verrucomicrobiota; class Kiritimatiellia; order RFP12; family UBA3636; genus JAAZFF01. Next base: position 1,957 of record CAYOPG010000126.1, on the reverse strand, counting down.
GCAGTCGGCGCAGGGAGCCTTGTCTTCCAGCGCGCGTGCCAGTGTAATCATTGAAGCGGTGATTTCATCCTGAATATTCGCTATATCAGGTTTCTTGCCGCATACTCCACCGCGCGTGCAGCCTTTGCCGCCGGCCGTTTGCTCACATTGGAAGCAGAACATTTCACTCATATCGTGGTCCTTTTTTTTGGTTAGGTTGTTTTGTGGTGTAGTCAACGCTTGTGTTTAACGCTGAAAACAGGTTTTTTTATTCTTCGAGGATTTCGCCCTCGGTCGAGATTGTGACAACGTTCCAGGGGATCATTTTCCCGCTGTTAACGAGAGCTCGTTTTACTGCGTTTGTGATGCCGGCGCAGCATGGAACTTCCATGCGCAGCACTGTGACGCTGTTGATTTCGTTCTGACTCAGTATCGCCGCGAGCTTTTCGGCGTAGTCGCCTTCGTCCAGCTTCGGGCAGCCGATAAGAGTGACCCTGCCTTTCATGAATCGGCTGTGTATTTCGGGGTACGCGAATGCGGTGCAGTCCGCGGCGACGAGAAGCTTGGAGTTGTTGAGATAGGGTGCGGCGACGGGCACCAGTTTTATCTGGACAGGCCAGTTCGACAGGGCAGACGTTGCTTCAGATTGCATAGGGACTGGGGATGCTTTTGTCGTCGCCTCAGAGGATCGGGAGATTGATCTTGCCATCGACCCAGGGCATCCGCAGGGGAGGGGGGCTTTAGCGGAGGCTTTGGCTTTTACCGCCTCTTCGTCAAAAGGTTCTGCCACGCGTTCCTCGATCTTTATCGCTCCAGTCGGGCATCCCGGAAGGCAGTCTCCCAAGCCATCGCAGTAAATATCCGAAACGAGTTTTGCTTTTCCGTTTACCATTACCAGTGCGCCTTCATGGCAAGCGGAAACGCAAAGTCCGCAACCGTTGCAAAGGTCTTCGTCGATGGAAACTATTTTACGCTTCATCTTTTTTCTCCTTACTTTTTTCTCCGCACTTGCAGTGTTGTACGCAGCCGGTGTTCGTGTTCTTTTTATTGATGCTCTTGACCACATCAGCAAGCGTTTTCTCTCCGAACAATTTCAGCAGATGGTCGTTAACAGCCTTCAGTTCGCCGTGTAGAAGACACTTGCCTCCGCTGCATACCTCAGGTTTGAGCAGGCATCCGGAAATGCCGGGATTCCCGCCCGTTGCTATTATGATTTCAAGAAGAGTGATTTCATCAGCAGGACGCGCCAGCCTAGATCCTCCGGCTGGCCCCCGCTCGGTTTCCAGTATGCCGGCATGTACAAGATACTGTACAACTTTAGAGGCGTGAGCATGGGAAAAGGCCAATTCTTCTGCGATGTTTTTTGTTGATGAAAATCCACTTTTGGTATTGGCAATCCAAATGCAAAGATGTATTGCGATAGAATTTGCTTCTGATAAGTTAATCAAACCTAGTGGCATAAAAAGTCCTTTATTTCCTTGAATTGGTGTTAAGGTACCACAATGCCAAATAAGGCGCAACAAAAATCTCACCGTTATCTTTTATCACCAGAATTCTACCTCGCAATTCTCGACTTGGACGGTGAGACTTTTAATTATTGATAGAGGATATCTCCCCAACCAGTATGCATCGTCATTATTTCCTTACAGGAGTAAACAGGCCAATAATAAACAGAAGAGCCAAAGCGCCGACTGTCGACATGACGATCGGTCCTATCCATTCGCCTCCTGCCTGAATTTTAAGAACCCTAAATATCCAAGCGCCAAGATAAGATCCTATTACACCAATGATTATATTGCCGATCAGGCCTAAACCGCGGCCACGAAGGATAACGCCAGCAAGCCACCCAGCTATACATCCAATCAGCAAAAACACAACTATTCTTCCGATTTCTTGCTCGTCCATGTGTGCTCCCTTTCTTTTATTGTTTGTTGTTTCCGTGCGTCACAATGACGCAAAGGCCTCTAAATCACTAGTA
>CAYOPG010000125.1:0-4425 GCA_964405775.1 uncultured Lentisphaerales bacterium | reverse complement strand
AGTTGATGGCTGCTGTGTCTTCTCCGCTGGTCCATTTGATATTGCAATTTCCACGGGATAAGTCTGGCGAAATCGCGCCTTGACCTATTGAGCGTTCTTGCGCTAGTATAAGGGGTTGGTACACGAACAAGGGCGAGTGGTGGAATTGGCAGACACGTCAGACTTAGGATCTGATGCCGTGAGGCTTGCGGGTTCAAATCCCGCCCCGCCCACCATTTTAAAGGAAAGAAGAAACCTAAGGCTATGTTTTCAGGCACTTATACAGCGATAGTTACGCCATTCCGCAAGGACGGACAAGTCGATTACGACGCGTTCAAGGCGCTTGTCGAGAAGCAGGTCGCCGCCGGAATCGCCGGAATCGTGCCTGTGGGCACGACCGGAGAGTCGCCCACGCTGAACATTGACGAGCATATCGAGGTGATACGCCGTGCTGTTGAATACGCCGCCGGCAGATTTCAGGTCATTGCCGGGACTGGAGCCAACAGCACTGACGAGGCGATCCACCTTACCAAGGCCGCGATTGAATGCGGGGCCGACGCCACACTGCAGGTGACGCCTTATTATAACAAGCCCTCCCAGGAGGGGCTATACCGCCACTTTTCCACTATCGCCGATCTCGGGCTGCCTGTTGTTCTGTACAATGTGCCCGGACGCTGCTCGTGCGAGATTCCCATCCCCGTAGTGGAGCGTCTGGCAGCCCATCCAAAAGTCGTAGCCGTCAAGGAGGCCGCGGGCGACGTAGGCCGCGTGAGCCAGATCAAGGACGTTTGCGATCTCGAAGTGCTGTGCGGCGACGATTCGCTGACCGTGCCGATGATCTCAGTCGGCGCCCACGGCGTTATAAGCGTGGCCTCAAACATAATTCCGGCAGAGCTGGTGCGTATGGTGGAATTCGCGCTCAAAGACGATTTCGCATCCGCGCGCGAACTGCATAGCAAATATTACCGCCTGTTCAGGGACGTTTTCGTCGAAGTCAACCCGCTTCCAATCAAAGCGGCAATGGCTATGATGGGCATGATTGATGAAGTCTATCGTTTGCCGCTTTGCGAAATCTCGGAAAAGAGCCGCGCCAAGCTGCGCGCAACAATGGTTGAGGCTGGGCTTCTGGAAGACTAGAACCGTTGCGTTTCCGCAAAACGCCTCGCCCATAAATGAATCACCTTGGAATCAGAAGAGGAGAATTTTACAATGATTGATGTTGCTATTTTCGGGGCTTGCGGCCGCATGGGCGCTGCACTCCTTGCCGCGATCGGAAGCCATAAAAACCTTAAGCTTGCGGCCGCCGTTGAGCAGCCCGCCCACCCTCTCCTTGGCGCTGATTCCGGAACAGCGGCGGGAACGCAGCCCAACGGCGTGTCTATAACATCAGATGCGGAAGCGGCCGTCAAGGCCGCCGATGTCATAATCGATTTCACTTACCATACGGTCGTGGCGGGAACCGCCGCACTTGTCGCCAAACACAAAAAGGCGTATGTGCTTGGCACAACCGCCCTCTCTCCGGAGGAACGCGCCGCGGTTGACGCCGCTGCGAAAGTGGTGCCCGTCCTAATGGCTCCAAACATGAGCGTGGGTGTAAACGTTTTGCTTGATCTGGTCAGGCAGGCGGCGGCAGTTCTTAGCGCCGACGCTGGATACGACGCCGAGATTGTGGAGATGCACCACCGCCATAAGAAGGACGCTCCGTCTGGCACAGCGATAGCGCTCGCCAAGTCAATTGCGGAGGGCAGAGGCGCGGATTTCGAGAAAGTCGCATGTTTTGGACGCGAAGGTATCACCGGGGAACGCGAAGCCGACACGATCGCAGTACATGCAGTGCGGGGAGGCGATGTCGTGGGCGACCACACCGTGATTTTCGCGGCTGATGGCGAGCGCGTGGAACTCGTACACAAAGCCTCCAGCCGGGGCAGTTTTGCAAATGGTGCCCTTCGCGGAGCCGAATGGCTTGTAGGACGCGCGCCGGGCTTCCATGCAATGCGTGACGTACTGGGGCTCTGACCAGACCTGTTTATAACAACAACGCTCAACAGAAAACGCCGTGGCGCATAATCAGGAAATGCTCCGCCGCATTAGAAAAGGATATACAAAATGGCTAAAAAAGGCGCAGGATTTGAATTTGCGAAAGAGTGCTTCGCCGAATACGGGGTGGATGTAGAAGATGCAGTGCGTGCCGCGCTGGCGATCCCGGTATCGGTACATTGCTGGCAGGGCGACGACGTAACGGGATTTGAAGAAACCTCCGGCGGCGCCGATGGCGGCATCGCTGTCACAGGCAACTACGCAGGCAGGGCACGCACTCCGGATGAACTCCGCGCCGATTTCGAGAAGGTGCTATCATTCCTCCCCGGCAAAACGAGAATAAACCTCCATGCTTGCTACGCTGAGCCTGTAAACGGCAAGTATGCTGACCGCGACGCGATCACGTTCGACAACTTCAAGAACTGGACCGAGTGGGCGAATGCTCAGAGCATAGGAGTCGATTTCAACCCAACCTTCTTTGGCCATGCAAAAGCCGCGGATGGGTGCCCTCTGACAAACCGCGACAAGGGCATACGCGACTTCTGGGTCGAGCACGGCCGTCGCTGCCGCGAAATCTCCGCGCAAATCGGCACGAAGACTAAATCGTCGGTGCTTGACAACTTCTGGGCGCCAGATGGCAGCAAAGACTCACCTGCCGACCGTCTGGCTCCGCGCGACAGGCTCATGGATTCACTCGACCGCATGTTCGAGAAGAAATACGAGAATTCCAAAACCGTGGATTCGGTGGAGAGCAAGCTGTTCGGCATGGGCTGCGAAAGCTACACCGCTGGTTCGCACGAGTTCTACATGGGCTATGCCGTCACTCGCGGGAAGCTGCTCTGCCTGGATGCCGGCCATTTCCACCCAACAGAGGTGATATCCGACAAGATATCGGCCGTGCTCAAGTTTATACCCGAAATCTCGCTGCACGTAAGCCGAGGCGTTCGCTGGGACAGCGACCACGTCGTAACACTTAACGACGAATTGAACGCAATTGCCCAGGAGATCGTATGGAACGGCTTCTGCTCTCGCGTGCGCATCGGCCTGGATTATTTCGACGCCAGCATCAACAGGGTCGCCGCCTGGTCGATCGGAGCGCGCAACATGCGCAAGGCGCTGCTCTTCGCAATGCTGACACCCTACAAGAAAATCCGCGAGGCAGAAAACGCGGGAGACAACACCCTGCGCCTGGCTTTGCAGGAAGAGTATCGCACCCTGCCATTTGGCGCGGTCTGGGACCACGTCTGCACCGAAACCGGCAAATGCACAGGGAAGGAGTTCATCGACTCGTTCAAGGCGTATGAAAAAGACGTGCTGTCAAAGCGCTAACCGCTGAATGATCGTACCTCTTTCTATTGAGTCAATAGCCTACATGGGCGCAGGCGTTGCAAGAGCCGACGGCTGCGTCCATTTTGTACACGAGACATGCCCCGGTGAAAAGGTTACCGCGGAAATAGTGCTAGAAAAAAAATCGTTCAAAGAAGCACGCGTGGTAACCGTTGAGAATCCGTCTCCAGACCGTTTGGCCGAGCCTGACTGCCGCTTGGAAACAGACAAAGGGCGGGTGCGGGTGCCGGGCTGTGTTTACGACCACGTCACACACGAAGCCGAGTTGCGCTACAAGCACGATCAACTGCTTTCCTTTCTGACGCGCCAGGCCAAAATTGAAAACGCGGAGGAATTAATAGGCGAGCCGTTCGTCTCGCCAAAAACTCTTCATTACCGCAACAAGATAACCCTGCATTCCGCACGCGGAGCGGACGGCAAGCTATTGCTAGGGTATTTCGGCGATGACAACGTGACCGTTATCGACATCCCGCAATGTCCGCTCGCAGTTCCGGAGATAAACGAGGAGTTGACCGCAATGCGCAGAGACAAGGCTTTCTGGCGCTGGCTGGGTCTCGACAACTCGGTATCGCTGCGCTGGACGGAAGCAGACGGAGTCATCGTCATTCCGGAATCAAAAAACGAACAGGGGGCGGAGCTTCCGGCGTTGTTGGAGAACACACCAATTGTTGGAAACCTAAAAGTCCCGGCGCGCGGATTTTTCCAGATAAACCCAGAGGTGGGTAGCGCACTGGTTTCGCACGTCACCGGTATTGTGCAGGAATGCGCGCCGCGTGAACTGCTGGATTTCTACTGCGGGGTCGGCGTGTTCGGTCTGTCGGCGTCTAAAGTCAAAGTGCATAAAGTAGTCGGCTTCGACTCCGGTCGCGGCGTTATTCGCATGGCTAATTTCAACGCCATGAGCAAAGGTCTCCCTACGCGTTTCTTCTGTGAGTACGCATCACGAGTGGCCTCGCGCGCACTTGGGCAACTCCCCAAAAACAACACAATGGCAATCGCAGATCCGCCTCGGGCTGGGCTGGAAAAAGAAGTGACTGCCGCCCTGGTCGCAACTCCGGTGGA
>CAYOPG010000124.1:3205-4467 GCA_964405775.1 uncultured Lentisphaerales bacterium | reverse complement strand
GCAATCTCAACCTTCTCGCTTAAGGGTGACAAATCGTTCCTGAGATTTATATGTATACCCAGCGACTCTATTTTATCCCTCAACTCACCTATTGACTTGAAATTAAACTTAGCATGCGCTGTCATGCGTTCTATGATACCTTAGAACGCATAAGCCATTCAAATCAAATATCAAATCATCAGCGGGCTGAGCGCATGGGGTCCAGGCGGTCACGCAGCGCGTCGCCAAGCTGGTTGAAACTCAGCACCAATGCGAAAAGAGCAAGAGTTACGAATGCGCCTTCCCACCAGATGCCTTGCCACAAACGGACGCGGGCGTTGTTTATCATGACGCCCCAAGAAGGCTCATTCTGCGCACCTAAGCCGACAAAGCCCATGAAGACCTCAGTTCCGACAGCCGACGGGAATCGGGTTGAGAAGGCGATTATGATTACATGCATGACATTCGGCAGGATATGACGGAAAATGATGCGCCTGTGGCCGTAGCCGAGTGTTCGCGCCGCCTGTACGTAGCCCAAACTGCGGTGTTTAAGCGTTTCGCCCCGCACGGTGCGGTACACGCCAACCCAGGTGGTAACGCTGATGCCGATGTAGACTCCGAAAAGACCTTTCCCCACTACGAGTGAAACCGCAAGTATCAGCAGTAAAGAAGGGATTGCGGCTATGGTGGCGGCAAGCCAAGTGCAAAAGGTATCAACAATGCCGCCAAAATATCCGGCAAGAAGACCGAGCAGAGCGCCGAAAGGCACCGCTATGAGAGAAGTTATTATTCCAACGTGGAAAGCTATCCGCGCCCCCTGCAAGAGACGACTAAAGACGTCTCGTCCTAGGTTGTCTGTACCCATTATGCTGATGTGTTTGGCGCCGTCCGCCATTTCAATACTTGAGAACGGGGGTTTGTAACGTTGTTCAAGACGCACCACGTTGTACTCAGGGGTTTCATCGCGTAGCTTGTAACCAATAGACACAATCTCCGCCCATAGGGCAGCCACAAAATACAATAATATCACGATAAGGCTCAGCTTAGCGTGTCCTGGTAGTGACCGAACAAACTTCAAAAGATTAGACCACATCTGCAGAGCCTTTCGGGGTATCATTTTCTAAGGAATCTGTTGCAAGGACTGTTTCGTTGTATGCAGCTTGCCGGCGCGACCCTTCCAGTGATATCCGCAGCGTCTCAATCTCAACTTCTTTAGCACGCAACCTGCGGAATTCTCTCAAGATCACGTATACACCGAACAGCATACCACCGACTTCAGACAG
>CAYOPG010000124.1:0-3105 GCA_964405775.1 uncultured Lentisphaerales bacterium | reverse complement strand
CACCGGTCTCGAAAAAATCTCAAGAACGCTGTAAGGAATCAATATAAGCAGAAAAGAAGTAAGGAGGGAAACCTTAAAAATATTACGAACCCGCGCATATTTGTCGGCTCCATAGTTGTACCCTACCAGAGGTTGCATGCCCATTGATAAGCCGATCACAGGCGTCATCATGAGATGCCGCAACGTCATTACGACCCCGAACGACGCCATGGCGGTTGTAGTGCTGTAACCGCTGCTATCGGAAAAGCTCTTCAACATGTGGTTCTGAATTGTCCAATTAAGTGTTGCCGCGGCGTTGAAAAGAAATGGTGTCACGCCATTAATCAATATCCTGGAGAACATGTCCTTGGAGACTAACATGTCAACAACACGGAGGCGCACCACGCTCCTGTTCGCAAAAAACCACATGACCATGGCCACTGAAACGGCTTGTGAAATGACGGTGGCACTTGCCGCACCGCGCATCCCCCAGCCGAAGCCTGCCATAAAAACCCCGTCAAGCCCAACGTTCAGCAACGCTCCGACTATCTGCGTGACCATCGAATACGTCGAAGCTCCTTCAGCGCGTATAAGGTGGTTGTGCATCGTAAGCATTGCGAATGGAGTGCCAAGAAGCACAACGGATATATATTCCCGTGCCGCAGCCTTAGACAGAGCTTCAGCACCAAAAACAATCAACAATTCATCCATGAATACCAAGCAAGTCGTCATTATCACGAATGACACCAACAGATGGAGGAAAACTCCGCCAGAAAAGGCCTTGCCTGCTTCCTTGTAATCCCGCCGCCCCAGGGCAATGGAGTAAACCACTGCGGTTCCACGACCGATGAGTATTGAAAACGCGAAAACAACTGTGGAAAAAGGTATGGCGACGTTCATTGCGGCCATACCGATTTCGCCCACATAGTGTCCAATGAAAACTCGGTCGACCATAGCATACAGACTGCTTACCAGAAGTCCGATCATGGCCGGGAGTGAAAGGCGGAATACAAGCGGAACTATGGGATCGGAGCCGAGCCTCTCCGTCTCACGGCGCCGCTTCTGCTCTTCGGGGCTTACCTCGGCATCGACAGCCGATGCGGTGTCAAGAGATACAGGTTCAGCCATTGTCGCTGTGGTCCTGCCCTTGCTCTATGTCAGCGTCTGTCTCGTCTTTTTGCGGTTCCCGGAGTTTGTTGAAAGGTTCGTGCATGCCTTTTACCTCGTGTACAAACTGATCAACATCTTCGAATCTACGGTAAACCGAGGCGAACCGTACGTATGCAACCTGATCGAGTTCCATGAGCATTCTCATTACAAGTTCCCCGATTTCCCGACTCGGAAACTCCCGGTCGTATTTTGACTCCAGCCGTTCGATGATTTCATCGACCTTGCTTTCAACAGTTTCAAGCGTGACAGGTCTTTTACGACATGCGCGGGTAATTCCACCAAGGAGTTTCTGGCGCGAGAACTCCTCGAGCCTGCCGTCTCGTTTGACGACCATCATTGAATCCCGGAGAATCTCCTCATAAGTCGTAAAGCGTCGACCGCATTGCAGACAAACACGACGGCGCCGTATAGCGAGACCACCCCGCACTGAACGGCTTTCTAAGACCTTGTCGTCATCTGAACCACACGAAGAGCAAATCATATCTTGACCTCATGAACAACCTGTGTTGGAGCAAGCCGTCCGTTACGCCATATCAAATCAAATCTAATGGCTATGCTATCCTACCATAGCTATTTTGTCCACCGGAATCTTCTTAAGACCGCGAAGGGACTAAAGACCTTGGGATTTGTGAACAAAGTCTTTAATGTGAACACAGCTGCCTTGCCGTATCTCTTCGCCCACCAGAATTCGCTGATGCGGTGTCGCACAACAGCCTCAGGAGAGAATCTGGCGATTGCGCAACGAGCCGTGTCTTCCGAAAAGAAATCTGAGTGCTTTTCTGTTATACGGCGCATCAGTTGCTGTTTGCGGTCAAAGACCTTCGTGGATGTCGTTATGCTGCCGGAGTGGACACGGTAATGGAGCGGTGATGTCCGCATAGGTGCGCCGGTGAAGCCGTTCTTGGCGAGGGTTAGAAAGAAATCGTAGTCGCCCCAACCGTCGTTGAATGCGGGATCAAAGCCGAAGCGTTTGGCAGTTTCTGTGTGAATCAAGGAATTCATATCCACGAAATTGCCCAATTTAAAACGCTCCACATCGAAATCCGGCACTATTGTTTTCCGCGTGTAGTCGCCAAAAGTGATCCTGTCAGGATATACGAAAGCTAGCTTGTCGTCTCCTGATTCCGCCATGATGCGAGCAGCTTGCTCAAGAAAGTCTGGTTCAATCCAGTTGTCTGCATCGAGATTAAAAAACCAGTCGCCGCTTACCTTTCCAAGCATGGCGTTTCGGACAGTGTAGACCCCACTGTGCTCAAAATAAATATATCTGACAGCATCACCGTACCCGGCCACGACATCACGAGTGTTATCGGTGCTGCCATCGTCTGCAACAATAACCTCCAGAGGCTTGAGCGTTTGCGATAATGCGCAGTCGATTGCTTTCGGCAAGAATTCAACATTGTTATACGTGGGAATAAAAATGGAGATAGTCATGGGACGAGTTTACTTATAGATCAATGCATTTCGCGATAACAATCACCTCTCGACGCCCATTAGCCCCTTTGCAACCCGAGTCCATGTGTATTCCAGGACACGTTCCCTTGCGTTGACCATTCGTTCCGAGCGGCGAACCGGATGCCCGATATATTCAGAAATGATGGCTCCAAGTTCATCCGCTCCGACATACTGCGGCACTGAATCGCCTAGATAATCTTCAACCGCAGCGTTGCGATCTGATACGACGAATCCTCCGCTAGCTACTACATCCAGTATTCTGGGGTTGATATATCCGCGTTCACGCATCTCGCGACGGTGGTCGTTGAGCACTATCGCCGATCCTGCATAAAGTGCGTCAAGCTCGTGGTTCGGTATATACTCCGCCACAAGGACACCGGGTGGTAGATCTTTATACAAGCCTCCCCAAAGAGAGAACTTGATCTCTTGGTTCTGTTTTAGAACCGAAAGCATGTCGTCAACGACAGGTCTGTGCCCTCCTAATTCAGGAATGGCGTTGCC
>CAYOPG010000123.1:0-4595 GCA_964405775.1 uncultured Lentisphaerales bacterium | reverse complement strand
AAAAGAACAACAATGAACAAAACAAAAACGATGAAGAAAATATGCCGGGCGGCTGCAACTATGATGCTCATAGGGGTGGCTTCCGCGTCGGAACAGTCGGCGCAATACGACGTCGACCATCCCATATACAGGGCGCAAGTGGAACGTGCAAAAATAAATGCGCCGCTGAACCGCAGGCGCGTCGATGCCGATCTCGCTGCTTCTGACTCCGCAAAAGAAACTCTGACATGGTATGCTGTGCCGGCAATGAGCGATGTACGGCGTCTACCAGACACGTTTCCAGAGGACGGCGAGCCGCGCGGTGACCTCCGCGTTGTGGCGGCAAAAGGTGAGTTTGAACCTGCATCCTTTTTACTCTACTCCAAGGATGCGCTGAATGGTGTGGAACTGAAGGCATCTGACCTTTGCTCCAAATCAGGTGCCGTGATACCTGCATCCCAGGTCGACATCAAGGTTGTCAAAGTATGGTTCCAGAACGGCAACGCATGGACGAGCTACTTCCAAGACGTCGGGCTTGCGCTTGTGCCGGAGCTGTTGCTTTATGATGAAAACATGGTCGAGGTCGATCTAAAGAACGTGGCGAACTACGCAAGGCTGAAAGATCCCTCAGGCGAACGTCTCGTCTGGATCTCGGCGCCTCGTGAGCTTGAGCCTGGTTCATTCGATCCTATGTTAGAACCGTTCGCCGATGCTAAAACTCTTCAACCTGTGTCGCTTGTGGCAGGGGAGTTCAAGCAGTTCTTTGCGACAGTTCACGTCCCGGCTGATAAGCCGGAAGAAGTGTACTCCGGGGCTATTTCAGTCAGGCGTGCCGGGAAGGATCTCGTCTCCATTCCGCTAGTAGTCCGCGTGCTCCCGTTCGAGCTGCCGCTTGCGCGTCCTTACTTCGATCTTGATCGCGATTTTATAATTTCAATGATGGGCGGCACGACGCTCTCGCGTCTGGAACGCTCGCTGGGCGGAGACAAGAAACTGGCGCGGACGATGTACCGTGACTATTTGGTGAATCTGCGCGATCACGGCATAGTCCACCCATGCGTCGATCAAGACGCTGAGAATATCGCGTTGATGAAGGAACTCGGATTGCCCACAAAACCTATCATGATGGGTAAAAGCTTCATGCCATGGTTTGGATTGAACTTCGGCGGGCGGATGACCTTCGACAATATGATGAGCGCGAAAAAAGCTGCGAAGCAATCTGCAGATTTCTACCAGGATCTCGTCGGTCATACCGATGTTCTCACCAGCTATGGCGACGAGCAGGGCACGGCGTTTGTGGCCACACACCGCAACGCCTTCGCATACTACCACGACTACGGTATCAAGATGGGGTGCGCCGGCCACGATGCGTTGCTTTACAAGGGCGGATACACGTACTCAATACACCCCATGGGCGGCGCGCCGGATGCAAAAGACCGTATACGCCCCTGGAACGAGATAGGCGACAAGTATGTCGGGTTCTACGCCAGCCAGCATACAGGTTCGGAGAACCCGCAGTACATTCGCCGTCAGCATGGGTTGCTGGGATATTTCAACAATCTCAGCATGGTTTTCAACTACGAGTTCGCTCTTGGACCGTGGAACGACCGCGCCACCGTGCTTTACAAGCCGATGGTACTCGCTTACATGAACCGCGGCGGCCTTGTAGACACCATCCAGTGGGAGGGTTTCCGCGAGGGTGTCGACGACATGCGATATGCAACCATGCTCAAGCTACTTGCGCGTGATGCCATAGCTTCCGGAGACACTACGCGCAAATTAGAAGCCGGCAAGGCACTACAGTACATGGCACTGCTCGAGCCAGACAGCATGGATCTAGAAGCCGTACGTGCCGAACTGATCGAACACATTCTAAACTTGATTTCACTCCAGTAAACGCGAGAAGAAAATGAAAAAAGCATTCCTTGCAACCATAGCCATACTAATTGCGGCGTCCGGCCTTTATGCGGCCGATCCCGCACCGGCAACAACTCCGGCGGCAACAGACGCCGACAAGGCCAGAGAGCTTAAGAAGCAGGCCTCCGAACAATTTGCAAGCAATTTCAAGGGCGCATTCTCATCGTACCATACCGATGGCATCGATGCCGCCATGGAATGCTATAAGCAGATCCTCGAGCTTAAAGACATTCCAGCCGCGGCTCGTATCGATGCGTGGCGGGGTATAGCCGACTGCCATTTCGAACGAATGGAGGTCGAAGAGGCGAACGCCGCGCTTGCCAGCGCTACAAAACTTCCCGGCCTAGAAGCTTCCGATCTCTGGACAGCCCGCAAGAACCAAGCCGAAGGGTTTTACCGCCAGCTCGACTATGCTGAGGCTCTGAAGATCTTCGAAACCCTTTGGACAGAAGACCTGCACATCCATAAGCGTCAAGAAATCGAACGCCGTATTACAAGCTGCCTCACTGAGCTCGGTCGCGTCGGAGAGATCGTTGCACGTATGGAGGCGTGGAAACGCGATCCAATCGACTTGGCTTGGTTCAAGCTAGACACATTGGGCGACACAGCGGCTGCGCAAAAGTTGGCTGAGGAAGTATTGAAAAACGCCGATGTGAAGTCAAAGTCGCGCATTTCCGCCGCCGAGCTGCTTCTGATGATCCGTGCCAAGGCAGGAGATACGAAAGGGCTTATGGCCGAGGCGGACCGCATCGTTCCTGTCTTGGTCAAAGACAACCCTGGCGCCAGCTCCATATACCGCAATCTCTCGCAACAGCGCTTCTCACAATATGGTCTGCAAGACGATCCGGAGTTCACTAGATGGCAATCGAAACACATACTTGAACTTCCCAACCTTCCACTTATTGACACGGTCAAACAAAACGAGTTGCGCTACAACGAGGCCGTTCGCAACCACGATCTTAAGGGTGCACGCGCCGAGGCTGAGGCTCTTCTTGCCCGTGAGGGCGTGCCTGACGACCTCAGGGAAAAATACTCTATCGCTCTTGCCATGATTCAAGCCGGCGCCGATCCGCGCTCCGCGCTTAAAGGTGCGCAAAGCGCACTCGACCGAATAGGAGTTGGCGCAACAAATGCCACCGCGCGCGCGGATGGTCTCCTGCAAGCCGCAAAAATGTCTCTCTCCTTAGGCTTTGACGCTTCTGCAAAGGCTATTTTTGATGCCCGCGAAAAGATGCGTGTGAGACAACCTTTGCGTTCGATCTCATGCACATACATCGAGAACGGCCCGTCCGACATCACTGAATTCTTGAATTCTACTTACTTTAAGGATGCCAAAAACAGAGGCAAGCTCGACAGAAAGTATGGAGAGAATCTTCAGTTCCTTCTTGAGACAGACGCGGCGCTGAGAGGGCGTAAGGTCACGGACGCGACCGGGGATTTCAAACCCACTGAATTCGTCGCAACATGCGATGCGGACGGCTTAAAACTGTTTTTCTTCGCTTACACCACCCCCGCAAAAGCACGTGAAATAGCCGAAAAGCTATCCACACTTGGCGGTTACGAGATGTATCTCGCGGCTGGTCCCGATGCTCCGTACCACTGCTACCTCTTTGATCAGGTTCCCGGTAAAATGTCCGATTTTTTTGTCACCCAATATGACAACGCCGGCTTCCGTTGCGCACAGCAACGATCAGACGGCGTTACATTGCAGCACCGTGTTCTTAAGAACGGTGTCGCCACATTGATGTCGTTTTCATGGGCCTCATTTTTCAACCGGGTGCCGGTCGAGGGCGAAGCATGGAGTTTTGAAGCAATGCACTGGGAACAGGGTGGTTACTCATGGGGTGGCAGCGAGTCTGTGCACAACCGCTCGAGTTTCGGCTCGCTCATATTCACGAATATGACAGATGCGAACAGGCGTGCTATTAAACGCCGTCTGATTCCCATCGCTGCTGCGAAATACAAGCGCGAACGCAGCCCGCACAATGGACAGGTGGAAATCTGGGGCGACCCGGAATTGGGCGATCGCGAATTCAACGCGTCCACGATAGTTCCGTTGCAGAAGACGCTGGATGCATATTTGGAATTGGTTAAACCTGACATGACTGATGCGGACGTGGATATGCTCTTTGAGAAAGCAGTCCCGCAGTGGATGAATATACGGTATGTGGTGGCGTCACTGCGACGCGATGAACTTGTCCGGCGTAGGGTGGAGGGAAGGTGAGTAGCCGCTCTCCAAAATTAATGCTCGCGGCGGCGGTCACGATATTCGTGGCTGTCGCTTCCGGTGCCGTGGACGATGCCAGTGTGCGCGTGGCCGAGGCTCGGGGTCGCGACGTGGACGGTGTCTGGACGGATGCGCCGTTCGTTGTGTTCGCTCTGCAGGCGCTTTCCGCAACGCCGCTGATGCCGGACATGCTGCCGCCCTGTGCTCGCGTTGCCGCAGAACTCGATATGGTGCTGACTCCCGGCGAGTCCGAACCTGTGTCATTTTACGTGTTTGCCACCGAGCCAATAGGCGCGTTCGAAATCCAGGCCGGAGAATTCAAAGGCTCTGCCGGGGCGCTCCCTGCCTCCTGTCTTGACATCAAGTCTGTTGGATGTTGGCCGCAGGCTGTTGGCGCATGGCATTCGAGCATACGCCTAGCACCGGGTTGCCAGTTGGTTCCTGAGTTGCTTCTAAACAATGCCGCCGTGGC
>CAYOPG010000122.1:0-4635 GCA_964405775.1 uncultured Lentisphaerales bacterium | reverse complement strand
CCACGCCAACGCCGCATCGAAGTCGCTTTGAGCCCAGGCTCCTGCCAACGACGATATTAGGTTGTTACGAGCCTCGCTAGGAGGGAGTGTTTCGGCGAATGCCGCCGCCATCTCGGGATTCTGTTCGGCCACATGCCAGCCCATTTGCTGTATGGCGCTTCTTTTTACGCTTCCTTCCGGCATAGAGCCAACCCACTCCATAACGTCCTCGGGGTTTTCCTGGGAGAGTTGCCAAATTGAATTTTGCAGAGCGTTGCGCTTTGTGACTCCCTCAGGCATAGAGTCGATCCAGACCATCATGGCTTCAGGGTCTTCCTGCACAATCTGCCAGCTGATGCTCTGGATCGCATTGCGTTTTGCGATTCCATCCGGCAACGTGTCGATCCAGTCCATTGCCATTAGTACGCCATCTTGCTGCACCAGCCCGTGGGCGATCTGATTTGCAAAACGTTTCAACCCATAAGGCTGAGCCTCGGCCAGCTTCACCGCAGTAGCAGGATCGGAGTAAGACAGCGTAGCGAGTATGCTCTGGAGCATGCGGTTCTTGTCCTGCCCTTCTGCCATGCCGTTTACATAGTTTACGGCCGCATCGCTATCCTGTTCCGCCCATTCCCTGACCGCTTTCTCCAACAACTGAGTTCGGTTGCGCCCTGCAGGCATTGTGTTCGCCAGATTCAGCGCAGCCTCCGGGTTCTTGTTTGCCACTCTGTAATAGAGACTGTTAAGCACCTGCATTTTAGTGGCATTGTTTTCAATAAGCTCAGCGTGCGCCAAGGCGTTGTCGAGATCGTTTTCCGGCCAGGAACTAAAGACCGAATTCATGATGTTTTTTTTGTTCCCTGTATCAAGCCCGTTCACCCAGTTGAACGCCTCGGTTGGGTTCTTGCGGGCCCAGCCTTCCGCGATGTTGCGGTAGGCGTCAAGGCGCGAACGTGTAGTGGGCAACTTGGCAGCACGGATCGCAGCAGCATGAGGATCATCCGCCGCCCATGAAGCGAAAATCTGTCCGTAGCCCCATCCCCACCTTTGCGATTTATGCAGACCCTCCGCCTCTGCAATGTCGAGCGCGGCGGCAGGGTTCGTTTTACCGATCGTGGAGACAATAGAGCCGATCAACTGGTCGCGGAAGTTTCCTTTGGATAGTTTACGCGCCCACCCAAGCGCTCCGGCGGAATCGCGCTTTGCCCACGTGTTTATAACAATGTTGTAAGCCCACTCTCGTTTTTGGCGCGTGTTTAGACCTTCGGCGTAGGAGAGCGCGGCGGTGATGTCGGTCTCAGCGAGGCGTTCAAGCAAAGGCTGACGCGCCCAGTAGTCCGCATCGGAATCCAGATTGTCTTCAATGAAAGCCAGCCACCCGGGTATGTCGCGGGGGTTGATCGAATCAACCATCTTCATCCATTCTATGTACTCACGCGAACTTATGTCCCAGCTTCTGCGTTTAATATTGTCTCCCATCTCCAGTAGTTTTGCCTCTACAGCTTTTGAGGTGTACCCGGAACCGTCATCTTCCGCTGGTTCTTTTTCCGAGCCGCTCTCTCTTCGCCTTTCAGGAGTGTTTGCCCGGGATGACCCGCTGTTGGGAGTGGCTTCGACCTCAACAGATACATTGGGCGCCGAAAATCTCGGCTCTGCTTCAGGCTCACCCGACTGCAATCTTCCAACGCCATATCCTCCGGCAGCCGCGACAAGTGCCACCGCTGCCATTATTATGACCGTGAGGCTGTTTTTGTTTAATTCCATAGCGATCATCCTTTATTGATGCATGCCCAGACCATGCTTTTTCACTGGGTGTAAAGCGGGAAGCGCTAATCTTCGATGCCCAAACGCCGTGGTGCGGCGCCGCAACATGGAAGCTTGCTGATTTCGTCTAAAGCAGCATCTATGTCTGCCTGCTTCGCGTGATGAGTCAGAACGATAACGGTGGCATAACCGGCTTTGCCGGCGTCACCTTGCTGGAGAGCCGCGTTAATGCTGACTCCATGTCTCGCAAATGCGCCAGCGGCTGAGGCGAGAGAGCCGGGCGCATCGCCAAGCGACAGGCGCACGTAGTGGCGCGATACGATATCGCCAGAGGCCTTCATGCGCACGGCGCGGCTTGTGCGAGGCACTGCGAGGCGGCTCCCGGCGCATGACGCAATAGCGCGCGCGGCGTCCGCGATATCGCCGATAACAGTGCTTGCGGTTGGCATACGCCCTGCCCCACGTCCATAGTAAAGAGTTTCGTCAGACAGGTCTCCCTTGACGAGCGCCGCGTTGAACACACCGTTCACGGAAGCGAGCATGCCATTCTCCGGGACGAGCGTGGGGGCGACGCGTATCTCGATTTCGCCACCGGTATCCTTTATAATAGCCAAAAGCTTTATGCGATAGCCCAAATCGGCAGAGTAGCGGATGTCCTCGGCCTCAACTACGCCGCGTATCCCGCGCACTGGGAGAGCCTTCACATCGGGATTGATGCCGTACGCAAGAGAAGCGAGGATCGCAGCCTTGTGGAGAGTGTCGAATCCATCCACGTCAAGAGTCGGGTCGGCCTCGGCGAACCCCTGCTTCTGAGCGTTGGCGAGCGCAACGTCAAACGGCAGACCATCCTTCTCCATGCTGGTGAGAATGTAGTTGCAAGTGCCGTTCAGGATGCCGTGTATCGTTTCGATGCGGTTTGCGGCGAGGCCGTCGCGCAGCGCGCGGATGATTGGGATGCCGCCGCCTACTGATGCTCCGAAAAACACGTCCGCGCCTTTTTTTGCAGCCAGGTCGTAAATTTCCGAACCATGCTCAGCCAAAAGTTTTTTGTTGGCAGTAACGATGGACTTGCCTGCTTCTATTGCCGCCATCACGAATTTACGCGCGATTCCGGTACCTCCGATAAGCTCAACTATTATGTCTATCTGAGGATCGTTGATTACGCCCATTGCGTCGGTTGTCAGGGCGCCATCCGGCACAACCACCCCGCGGTCGGTTTTGATATCGAGATCCGCAATTTTACGAAGCTCTATCTCGATTCCGGTACGTTCGGCCAACGGTGTTTTGTTGGTAAGAAGGCCATACGCCACGCCCGCACCTACTGTACCAAATCCAAGAATACCGACTCCTATTTTTTTCATGATCCCTCTGTGTTGTTCTTTAATTTGCCCTGATGCTAGAACTTCAGGAATGAAGAATGTTTCTGCGCCTCTTCCGAAACGACGTCTTGCGCATCAGGATGTTCGCCGCGTCCTTTGATCTCGCGCGGCGGAGTGTATCCTTTTGAGGCTTCCCGCCCAGTCTTGCCAGCGCGTTCCCGGCGCGGTTTTTTCTTTTGGATTTTAACGGTCTTTTTCCCGCTAATCGTCTTAATCGTCGCTTTACGCCCGTCAAGGGTAGCATGTTTGCGTCCGGTCGTACGGGGCTCCGGCTTGATCATGCGCAATAGGCGCATCTTAAGTTTATCGCACCCGATCCCGTCCACAGCGGAAGTCTCAATGGGTTTTTCGCCAAAGGTTTTTTTGAACTCCGCGAGGTTTTCCTTTGCATGTGGCAAGTCCATTTTATTGGCGACAACAATGCGGGGGCGCTCAAGCAGCGCGGGGTCGCGCATTTTGAGTTCGTGCAGGAGTGTGCGGTAATCCTCGGCAGGGTCGCGTCCGTCCTCTGCGGCCATGTCTATCACAAACACCAGCACCTTTGAGCGTTCGATATGGCGTAGAAAATCGAACCCTAACCCAACGCCAAGATGGGCGTCTTCGATTATTCCGGGAATGTCAGCAACACGGAACGACACAAACTTTTCAGGAAACTCGACCGTTCCTATTATGGGTTTGAGTGTGGTGAAATGGTACGCTGCTATCTTGGGGCGTGCATTCGATATTGCAGCGAGGATCGTTGATTTTCCCGCGCTTGGGAACCCAACGAGCCCGGCGTCGGCCATGACACGCAGATCCAGCCTCAGATTTATCTCCTCGCCTTCCATGCCCGGCGTGAACTCCAAAGGCGTCTGGTGGTCTGGCCTTTTGAAGTGGATGTTGCCTAGACCTCCACGGCCACCTGTTGCGATCTGCAGCATCTGCCCGTGATGTGTTATTTCGCCGAGTTCGTAGCCTGTATCGCTGTTTTTAACTACGGTTCCCAGCGGCACGGGCACGGCGAGATCGGCACCATTCTTGCCGTATTTACCACGCCCTGAGCCGTTTATGCCGTCCTCGGCAATGCGACGCGGCTCAAAGAAAATCCCGACAAGCGAGTCAACATCCTCGTCTCCGACAAGAATCACGTGGCCACCTCTGCCACCATCACCGCCATCAGGTCCTCCTCTAGGGACGTATTTCTCACGCCGCAGACTGGCGGAACCATTGCCTCCTTTGCCTGCGCGTGCGTACATGACTGTTGAATCAACGAATTGGCGGGATTTCATAAGTGGTGTCATATTGTATCAAAATACCACGACAAAAGTCCATTCCAGATTGCGGGAAGAGAGCACGTTCACGTTTTTCGCTCGTCAAACCCATAACTTCAAACAAAGACACGAAAAAGAAGCCTGACAGATGGGACTGTGTGTACTATAGTACGCACCCAGTAGTGAGTAACGTTTCTTTACCCCCCTGAAAACATATACAGCCCTGTTGGCATGGGTTTTGCTGAAGCAAACATACAATAAAT
>CAYOPG010000121.1:0-4710 GCA_964405775.1 uncultured Lentisphaerales bacterium | reverse complement strand
TAAGTATCGCGACAAAATGAAACAAAAAGTGCTTACAGCGCAAACGGCTCTGCAACAGCAAAAAAATTTATTTGACGTACCGCGGTAGTCACGAACAAAGTTCACAAAAAATCGAACGGTTGCACCGAAAGTGGCTCTTCTGGTATAATGTGTGAAAGTTCAGCGGATGCGGGTTCCTATAATTCGCGTAAATGTGTTAATCCATGCAAATGTGTTTTATGAGGTTTTACAGTGAAAAAAAAGAACGATGACCGAGTTTTCAAAATAGATCCGGCAACGGCGCCGTTCGGATTCAGAAACAGCGTCTCGCGCATGTTGGTTGAGCACATGGTTGGGCTTCCAAAGTTGGACAATATCCTGCGCGATGGGCGTAAAATTCAGGCTAAAACAGAGGGCGGCGGGTGGTTTGTCGACTTCATCCTTTCTGGAATGGACGTAACAACGGTCATATCCGACGAAGACAGGGAGAAGATACCCCGGGAAGGGCCTGTGATAGTGGTGTCCAATCACCCGTTCGGCGGCATTGAAGGCGTCATAATGCAAAGCTTGATTCTGAATCGCCGCCCCGATTCCAAGATAATGGCGAACTACATTCTACAGCTAATCCCCGAGCTTCGCGACCAGTTTATACCTGTGAATCCCTTTGGAACTAAAGAAGCATCCAAACAGAATATAACGCCATTGCTTGAATCGATGAAATGGCTAAAAGCCGGACATGCGATAGGGATATTCCCCGCAGGAGAGGTTTCGAGCATAGACTTGAGAAGCGGCCGCGTTCGCGATCCCGCCTGGTCCTCGACCGTCGCGGGAATGGCGCGCAAGACGGGAGCGACTGTAGTGCCGCTGTTTTTCGCGGGGCGCAACCCCGCCGCGTTCCAGATCGCAGGGCTTATACACCCGCGACTGCGCACCATGATGCTGCCCAGCATGACGAACAACAAAAGGCGGCACAAGGTTCAGGCATACGTGGGCAACCCGATAAGACCATCTGAAATGGCCAGATTCGCTTCCGACGAGGAACTTGCAAAATACTTCCGTCTGAGATCATATTCGCTCGAAGGTCGCGCATCGAAAAAGAATCCAAAACACAAGCAGTTGTTACTGCGCCGCCGTAATAAGCAGGACGAGAAGGGATTGGAGGGAATAATCCCCGAGACGCCCGCTGATCGAATAGAGGCAGAGATCGCCTCGCTACCCAAGGAGGCGCAACTCATAAGCGGAGAGCTAGACGTGTATTTCACCACCCTCCCGCCCGACTCCTCCATCCTTAGAGAAATCGGACGTCTGAGGGAGATAACCTTCCGCGAGGTGGGGGAAGGCACAGGTCGCAAAACGGATATAGACGTCTTCGACTCGCACTACCACCATCTATTCCTTTGGAGCACGAAATCACGCCAGATCGTAGGCGCGTACAGGCTCGGATTGGCTGACAACATCCAGAAAAAGTTCGGGGCGGAGGGGCTTTACACAAACACGCTGTTCAAGTTCGACGACAAGTTTCTGAAGAAGTTCCAGCCCGCCATTGAGCTTGGCCGTTCTTTCGTGCGTCCCGAGTGGCAGCGCACTTTCGCGCCCCTGCTTTTCCTTTGGAAGGGAATAGGTAAGTTTATTTCGCAAAACCCCCAGTATGCGAATCTTTTCGGCCCGGTCAGCATCACCGCCGACTATCAGGACGCATCGCGCAACATGCTCTTAAGATCCTTGCGCCTGTCGAACTTTTCCACCGAATACGAAAGACTTGTGAAGCCGCGTACTAAACCACGCAAGACAAAAAAGAAGGAGGAGTGGCAGAACCCGGTCTTTGACGACTTCATCGGAGATGTAGACGAAGTGTCCAAAATAATCCAGGACATCGAAAAGGATCACAAGGGTGTGCCTATCCTCATCAAGCAGTACCTAAAGCTTGGCGGCAAAATCCTCGCGTTCAATCTGGATCCGGATTTCAACGATGTGGTTGACGGCCTGATTCTCATCGACATCCGCAAAACAGACAAGAAAACGCGAATCCGTTACATGGGCGAGGAGGCAGATGAGATTTTCCGCGAGTATCACAAACTTTAGCGCAGTCTAGTGTGAACCATGGATGAAAAATGGATATCAATAGGAGACAATGGTCCGTGGCAATGTCTCATGGCGGAAAGGATCCGCGACAGGATGCGTGGCCTTTTGGGAAGAGCTGAACTTGAAGAGGGGACGCTGATGCTTCTCGACCCATGCAGTTCTGTACACACATTTGGCATGCAGTTCGCTATCGACGTGGTTTTTCTCGATAAGAACCGTTGCGTGCAAAAAGTTTCACGGAACGTGCGCCCTGGCAGGATCGCTTTTGGTGGAGTACGCGCTAAAGCTGTTCTCGAGGCTCAGGCAGGCTGGCTCCCGAAGATCTATCGCGGCGAAGCCGTTACAATATCTGGCCAAGCATCCCGAAAACCGATCCAACAAGAGTGCGGCCGATGAACGGGTTGTTGTGCGACTTTGAGATCAGGTCATCCTCCGACACTGTCCATGGCTTGGCATAGAACATGGTGGCCGACGCCCTTGCGCCAATGGCGAACGACGGCGTTTCGATATCCAGCACCGATGCTGGGCCGCAAAGCCAACGACGCGCCCATTCGAGTGGCGCCATGCCGCACTCTTCGACAAGTGCGGTCCAAGTTGCGGCGATCGCCGTCTCAAGCCCCGTGACGCCGAATGGAGCCATGGCGAACCCACGGCTTTTATATTGCAGCGCGTGCGGCGCGTGGTCAGTGGCAAAGCAACTTATCACGCCTTCCAGGACGCCTTGGCGAAGTTGTTCAACATCCTTGCGCTTGCCGAGCGGAGGGTTCATCTTCCAGTTGGCGTCATCGCCCGGTATGTCCTCCGCCGCCAACATCAGATGATGAGGCGTCGCTTCGGCGGTAATTGGAAGGCCTTCATTTTGCGCGGCTCGGAGCAAATCAACCGACGCTCCGCAAGAAAGATGCTGGATATGGACGCGACAACCGGTTTTGCGGCACAGTGCGATGTCACGCTCTACTGCGGCGGTTTCCGCTTCATCAGGAAAAATCTTCAACCCCAACATGCGGGCGGTCTGGCATTCCCGTATGACTCCCCCGCCAGCCAGGGCTGGAACAATGGCGTGATCCATTACAGCCATACCCAGCTTCGCCGCGCGACGCATCACTTCCTCCATGACGGAATCGTCAGCAACCATGGAGCCATCATCAGTGAAGGCAGAAGCGCCAGCTTCCGCCAAGGCTTCCAAGTCGGCGACTTCCTTGCCAGCCCTCCCCACCGTGCAACAAGCGGTCGGAAGAATGCGTATTCCACCTTGCGGGAAAACCTGCGCAGAGAGCTGGTAACGCACCGCCTCTCGCGAATCGACCGGCGGCACCGTGTTTGGCATTGTTACCAGGGTTGAGAATCCACCCTTGTACGCAGCCGAACTACCCGTTGCAATCGTCTCCGACTTCTCCCCTCCCGGCTCGCGGAAATGCACGTGGAGGTCGATGAGTCCGGGCACGACGATCATGCCCTTGCCAGAGAATTCCACAGCCTCCACGCCATCGGGGATATTCGCAACAATGCGCCCGTCCATCCCGCAGACGTCTCCCACATAATCCGCGTTCAACGCGGGGTCAAGTATACGGGCGTTTTTTATGCGCCAAATTTTGGTGTTCATAATGTCTTAGGATTTCGTGCGCACGCGTGGCGCAGGCTGGTCGTTGTAAACCTTTGAGTAAGGAGGGACTGAATTTATCAGCCACACATTGCCGCCTATGACAGAATCATGCCCTATCACCGTGTCGCCTCCGAGGATTGTGGCTCCTGCGTATATTATGACATTGTCCTCAACGTTCGGGTGTCGCTTTATCCCTTTGACAAGATGGCCATGCTCGTCCTTCGCGAAGCTGAGCGCCCCTAGCGTGACGCCCTGATAAAGCTTCACATTGCTGCCGATAACGCAGGTCTCGCCGATCACGACGCCAGTGCCGTGGTCTACGAAAAACCCAGGGCCGATCTGCGCTCCCGGATGGATGTCTATGCCCGTCTTTGAATGTGCATACTCGCTCATGACGCGAGGTAAGATCGGCACCTCGGCCTTTGCCAGCTGGTGTGCGATTCGGTGAACAGTGATCGCATATAGCCCGGGATAGCTCATTACCACCTCTAGCTGAGAAGTTGCGGCGGGATCGCCCTCGTAGGCAGCCTGCACATCCTGCTGCAACGTCTCACGTATCTCGGCCGCAGCCATGAATAGCGACTCCACCGCCTCGCGGGCAAATTTCTCGCAATCTCCGCAAAAAGTACACTGCTTGCGATCGCAATAGTACTTTGCCACGGGGAGAACGCTGTCGTACAGCGACTGCGCTATTATCGCCGCGTCAACCGTGCCGTTTGCATCTCCCACGAACGCTGGCGAGGCATCGTGGCTCAGGCATCCCGGGAAAAACATGGCAACGAGTCCGTTCAGGGTTTCTACTATCATCCCCTGCCCCGGCAGACGATACCCGCGCGCTGAACCTAAAGCCGGGCATTTGGAACACGCTTCGAACACGGATTCCCAACTAGGTCTCAATTTTTCAATCCAAGCTTCTGGTTTCTTACTCACATCTATTCTCCCTCCGCTACGCTGACGCATACTTTAGGCGTCCCGCTTGCGGTTCGGGGAGAAGGTAGCATTTAAAGACACGCAAGTCAACAACTGAACATCTGGATTAGACTTTT
>CAYOPG010000120.1:0-4778 GCA_964405775.1 uncultured Lentisphaerales bacterium | reverse complement strand
TGAGCTAGACAATTGGTCTAAGGAAATGGATCGTGATCTAGACAATTGGGCTAAGGAACTAGACGCTATGGAGTGATAACTAACAACTCAATTTTTCTGAGTATATATGGACTAACGCCCCGCCTGCACGAGTTGTGCATGCGGGGCGTTTTTCGGAGGTATACAGCTTTATCAAAACCAGATATTTGTCGTCCACCTCGACTATGGCGTTGATGCGGCGCGGGAGAGTGGGGTGTTTGTCGGCTATGCCCTTGTGGGCTGGCTGCACGGCCTCGTCTGCGATTGTGCGATGATCTTTGTGCCCCCTGCGTTAAACCACATCGAAAACAATGTCCTCCTTCTCAAGGAGCACGAATGACGCGCCGCGTCGCTCCAGACCGTTGAGAAAAAGCCCGCCTGCCCGCCGCCGCCAATACCGCGTTAATTTTCAATGCCCAAAAACAGCTTGCTATTCAAGCCCGGTTTGTGGCAGAATCATGACCCATGCAAACGAAATCGCGCCAGAACAGCCTACGACTTAGCAGCCTAGCCCTACGGGCGGAGGCGGGTGTCTCTGTGCGCATTTAAGGCACAGAGCCGATTTCGGTGCCGAAAGGCAGAAGACCCCGCAGACATCGCATAGAGGATGCCCGCGGGGTTTTTGCATTATCAGAAACGCAATGAAGCGGAAAAATAAAAAACAGTAAATACAAGGACGCAAAAATGAGCGAAAAATCAGACATGAGGAAAATCCACATTTTCGACACCACGCTGCGCGATGGCGAGCAGTCACCCGGCTGCACGATGAACCTCCGCGACAAGCTTCTGGTGGCGGAGATGCTAGAGGCGATGCATGTCGACATCATAGAGGCTGGTTTCGCGATTGCGTCCGAAGGAGACTTCGAAGCGGTAAAGGCTATCTCGGGCGCGGTGAAGAATTCCTCCGTCGCGAGCCTCTGCCGCGCGCTGGAGAAGGACATTGATCGCGCATGGGAAGCTGTCAAAGTCGCAAGGCACCCGCGCATACACACGTTCTTAGCCACGTCGCCGATACACATGGAAGCAAAACTCAGGATGACTCCGGACGAGGTGTACGAGCGCGCCGTCGCGATGGTCAAATACGCGCGCAACCTTTGCCCGGAGGTAGAGTTCTCGCTTGAGGACTGCTCCCGAAGCGAACGGCCGTTCATATACAGAGTTGTCGAGGGCGTGATAGACGCCGGCGCGACCACTGTGAACATCCCCGATACAGTCGGTTATGCCATCCCGACTGAGTTTGGCGCGCTGATACGCGACATCTTCGCCAACGTGCCAAACGTGGACAGGGCGCGCATCTCAGTACACTGCCACGACGATCTCGGAATGGGTGTGGCGAACACGCTCGCCGCAATTGAAGCTGGCGCCTCGCAGGCTGAGTGCACAATCAACGGAATAGGGGAGCGCGCCGGCAACGCGGCATTGGAGGAAATTGTAATGGCGCTCCACACCCGACACGAATACTACAAGGCATATACAGACATCGATACGACCAAGATCTACGCTACGAGCCGTTGCGTCACTAACGTCACTGGAAGCCCCGTACAGCCAAACAAGGCCATAGTGGGCGAAAACGCGTTCGCCCATGAGGCGGGCATCCACCAGCACGGCGTCATGGCGAATCCACTCACATACGAGATCATGACGCCCGAATCAATCGGCTTGCCGCGAAACAAGATGATCCTCGGAAAACACTCGGGGAAACACGCTTTCGAGCAGCGTCTCAAAGACCTCGGGCTGAAAGTGGAAGGCGACAAGGTCGAAGAGCTTTTCGCCCAGTTCAAGTCTCTTGCGGACCGCAAAAAGACTGTGTCGGACGATGACATAGAGGCTTTGGCTCATAACATAGCCACTACCTTCAAGGGCACGGCGGAGCTCGACAGATTCAGCACCATAGCCAGCAACGTCATCACGCCGGTTAGCACCGTGCGGCTGAAAGTCGGTGGAAAGCTTGTCGAAAAAGTGTCGGCGGGGGACGGCCCCGTGAATGCTTCCTTCAGCGCGATATGCGAGATACTTGGTGTCTCCTGCCGTCTTGAGGATTTTCAGCTTTCTGCCGTCACCGAGGGCATGGATGCGCAGTGCCGCGCAAGTGTGCGCGTTCGCTTCGGGGAACATGCGTACCGCGGAAACGGCATATCAACCGACATCGTGGAGGCTTCGATTCTCGCCTATCTGCAAGCGATCAACGCCGGCCTTGAGGCGCAGAACGCTTGACATACCGGCTACGTTTCCATAATCTTACCCGCTTCTATTGCGTCGCTAGGCAGGCGCTTGAACGGACGAGTTAAATGAAAAAAGCCAGCGTGGACGAATCAGCATACAAAAAACAACCCTACCACAACGCCGAAGACGCCGACGGGCGTTCCGACATGGCGCGAGCCGACGTCGAAAATGTGCAGACAATTTCCGAGAAGTTCGACTCGATGATCGGGAAACTGCCAGACGGTCGTGTCACCTTCGGGGAAATCCGCGACGTTGTGGAAGAGGACGGAGTGCTCGTTCTCACGATTTTCTTGAGCATAATTTTTATGATCCCCGTGTCGATTCCCGGAGTGAGCACGGTCTTCGGCGCGGCGATCCTGCTGATCGGCATTTGCAGGGTACGGGAGCGCAAGCTGTGGCTTCCTCAAAAACTGCTGGTGCGTGAGCTGGATGGCTTGAAAGTCAAAAACGGATTCATCAAAGGGCGGAAGTGGGTCGTATGGCTTGAGAAAGTGAGCCGTGCCGGTCGCATGGGCTGGCTGATCGGTTCCCCTCCGTTGAGGTTGTGGGCCAACTTAGCTCTGATTTTGGGAGCGCTGCTCCTTATGGCGCCCTTCGGTTTTATCCCGTTCAGCAACACGTTACCCGCTCTCGCGCTTATCCTGCTTGCAATGGGGATGCTACAGAGCGATGGGCGCTGCATAATCCTTGGCCACATAACGAATATCCTGACGATCGCATATTTCCTTTTTATAGTTCTGGGCGGGCTAAAGCTGGTACAGCATTTTTGGGATAAACTGTTCTCATAGGGCGCATTGCAGAGGCGCGGTGGCCGGGCGCGGACAGAGGGACGCGGACAGAGGGGTGCCTTCTGTTTTCTTGACCTAGAATATCCAGTTTGATAAAGTCAAATGCGTTGGGTTTACGTTTGTTTTACAAATGTTTTACTTTTCCATGACAATTCAGGCGCCAGAAGCGAGCTAAAATAATCGCGCTGAACGGATATTACACTCGCCAATAAACAATGCAGGATCAAATATGAAAACGAAGTTGACCTTAAACCAATACACGCTGAACGCGAGAAAAACACATCACGCCCAGTTTCTCGCATTGGCACTGGCCGCCATGTGCATCGCATGGCCATCGGTGTCTCGGGCTCGTATAAAGCTTATCACTCTTCCTCTGCGCGAGAAGGTGGAAATACAGCTCGACCATCCGAACGTTACGCTTGTGGAGGAGGAGCGCGTGGTGCCGCTCGTTCAGACCGTCGAGGGAGGTGAGCCAAACCAAGTCGATTTCTCTTGGGCAAACACGGCCATCGATCCAAACACAATCGTTTTCCGCTTGATGGGGCCCGCTGAAGGAGACGGCAACGAAGGGCTAGAGGCAAATGTGCTTTCGGTAAGCTATCCTCCGAACGAACAGGCTCTGGTGTGGCAGGTGGCCGCCAATAAAAGCGGTTCTATGCGCGTGCGCATCAGCTACATTCTTGGGAACCTTTCCAAGAGCTTCAACTACCGCGCAATCGCCGCAACCGACGAAAAGACGCTCGCTCTGACGCAATACATGCGCCTCCAGAACTTCGCAAACGAGGAATTCCTATCCAGCTTCGACGCAGACAAAGGAGCAAACCTATGGGCGGGGTGGGGGCGCAATTTCACTCGCCCGGTTGGCATCAACGAAACGAAGGAGATGCTCGTCCGGAAGTACGACAAGGTGCCTGTTAAGAAGACATACACGTGTAACCCCGCCGAGTTCGGATACCTTGATCGCCCGAAAAACAAGCTGCGCGTGCCGATGCACTATGTGCTAAAGAACGACAAGGCGAACAACTTGGGCGACGGCCCGCTGCCTTTCGGAAAAGTGCGCATATTCATAGAGCCGGAGAACGCGAAGGGGCCCGGAGCATCCACCACATTCCTGGGCGAAGACTGGGGCAAGTTCACGCCGCTCGACGATGAAATGAAGCTCTATCTGGGCGTTGCGCAGGACATTGTGGTCGTAAGAACTATCGACAAGAGTGATAGAACGCGCGTCGCCGGCAATTTGTACGACTACACCATAGTCGTTAAATACGAAATCGAAAACTTCAAGGATCAGCCCGTTACGCTTGATATAGCGGAGCACCTCCCGTCACTGCGGCGCGAAATTCCCGGTATGCCCGGCTCAAATCGCGATGTGCAGTGGGATTTGTTGCCTGAGACCGATATGACCGATGGTTATGACAAGGAAAAATCCACGCTCGAGAATGCGCTGTTCCACGTTGAGCTGCCGGCGCGCGACAAGGACGGAAAGGCCGAAAAGCAGGTCCTCAAGCTTCACATAAAGTTCCGCAACGAGTGGTAATCCGAAGCGCCCGGAAGGAGAAGAAAAATGAAAATTAAAAAAATCACAGCCATAATGCTGGCGGGGGTATTGCCGTTGCTAACAACGGCGCGCAACGTTGATCTCTCCACAGTGCCGGCTCGCGACACTGTTCAGCTTACGATCTACAACAGCGAGGATCTCACGCTTGTTCGCGAAACGCGCAGGATCACCTTCAAGACAGGCATCAACGG
>CAYOPG010000119.1:0-4872 GCA_964405775.1 uncultured Lentisphaerales bacterium | reverse complement strand
CCGTTTTTGGTGGCATTCAGACCGCATGTTGTGGCATAATGCAGGGCGGATTAAAAAGAAGGGCGGCAGGCGCCCGGTTGTGGAATGCAGGTGATACAATGAAATGCGAAATATGCAAAATCAACGAAGCCACCAGAGCTGTCGTTAGAAACGTGGACGGGGAGGATAAGGAACTCTTTATCTGCAATTCCTGCATGCGCACAGCACCAGCAGCAGGCTCAATTCCGACTTCTCTCACGGACATCCTTTTCAGTCTGGGCATGCAGTCTGAGCCCGGTGAGGCGATCGAGGACGCGGTGTGCCCCTCCTGTGGTATGTCGCGCGGCGACGTGAGGGAAAAACGCCGTCTAGGTTGCCCAAAGTGCTACGACATTTTTCAGACCGATATAAGAACTTTCATGTCGAGCCAACAGCCTGCGACCCAAGCGCGCCCCGAGAAAGGCGCTCCGGATGCACGCGAGATTGAGCAGCTCAAACGGGAACTCGATAAGGCGGTGGCGGAAGAGCGCTATGAGGATGCCGGAGACATAATGATTAAGATCCGCGAGTTATCCGGCGGTTCGGGCGAAGGCAAAAAAGAGTCAGAGGGCGTCGATGGCTAACAACAAGGTCAAGAAAAAGGGTGGATACTGGATGGATTCGCTTATGTTCAGGACCATAGTGATGGGCCGCGCCATTGATCTGCACCGCAATCTTGCGAATTCTCTGTTCCCGGACAGGCTATCCGCGGAGCAGCTCAGAGTGGTGCGCGACAGCGTTCTGGAAATGGTCGAGAAGACGCCTGGAATGCTTTACGGCGACAGCCTTTTCCTGCGGCACGGAGATGCGGAATTCGGTCTGAACGCAGAAAGGCTATCTTCCTGCGGGTTCATCACCAAGTCGTTTATGGAGCATAAATCCGGCGCCGCCCTTGTGGCGGACGGTCTGGATCTGATAATGCGGCTAAACGATGAAGACCACATTACGTTCATGAAGGTCACGAACGGCGGCGAGAGTTTCAAAGAGTTGTGGCAGGGTGTGAACTCTGCCGCGAAGGCTCTCGAAAAACGCCTGCCTTTCGCCAAGAACGCGGAATACGGGTATCTCGCCTCCAATCCGGACAACGTCGGCACGGGGCTCAGGCTCGCCTGCTGCTTCAGTTTCGTAGGCTTATACCTCATGAAGGAGATGGATCAGGTGCTGCGCGGGCTCGAGAGGCTTGGCTTCGAAGTCCGCCCGATGTCCGTTGTTGGGTCAGGCAAGGACGACGATCCGATAGACGCGCCGGGGTTCTGCTATAAAATCAGCTCTACGCAGACGATGGGACGTCCTGAGGAAATTGTGGAGCGCGCAGACAGAATTTTCGCCGAAGTTGCGCGTCAGGAGCAGAACGCACGGCTGAGGCTTGTGCAGCGGCGTCTTTTCGAACTGTACGATTTTCTGTACCGGTCGGTGGCGGTGGGCGCGGTGGCGCTGTCTATCTCCGAGAACGAGGCAATCGACATTCTTTTCGCGATTCTCTTCGGTATCGACATGAGTTGTCTGGAAGCTTCGGATGATGATTTCGACAACATTTTCGCCATGGTCGTCCATCCCGTACAGGGCGGCATCGCCAAGGCGGCGGGTGATAAGATTGCCAAGGTGCCGGCACCTGACGAAGAGCTACGCATGGATCGCGCACGGAAAATAAGGCGTATTGCCAAGCCGTTCCTTGATTTGTGCGTCAAACAGATTAAAGAACTTGATAAGCCCTCCGCGAAGACGAGCGCGAAACGGGTACGCGTCAAGCGAACAAACGATAAATAATACAACGACAAGATTGCATAAGATGAAAGTTTGTAAATTCGGCGGAAGTTCCGTGTCTGATGCCGGGCAGATCCAAAAAGTGGTGGATATTATCACGAGTGATCCAGAGCGCAGGCTGGTTGTAGTTTCGGCGCCCGGGAAGAGGTTCAAGAACGATGAGAAGGTGACAGACATGCTCATCGGCTGTGCCCAGCGAGTGCTTGATGGCGAGAGTGCCGCTGACAACATCTCAGCGGTTGTCGAACGCTTCGAATCCATTCGCGCGGATCTGGACCTGGACACAGGGCTTGTCAAATATGTGCGGGAAGAGCTTTCGCGGCGCTTGGAAGCCCCTGTCGTGAGCAAGAACGGGTTCATGGATTCCGTAAAAGCGCTAGGTGAGGAATTCTCCGCGCGCTTCTGCGCCGCAGCGTTCGAGAAACGCGGCTTTCCGGCTCGATACGTAGATCCAAGGGATGCGGGAATGCTGCTTTCATCGGAATTCGGCAACGCACGTCTTCTCAAGGAGTCGTACGATTTGCTGAGGGAGCATCTTGAGCCAATCTGCAGGGAAGGCATCGTCATATTCCCCGGGTTCTACGGTTACACGCGCGATGGCGCGGTGGCGACTTTCCCACGTGGCGGTTCCGATATAACTGGCGCGATTCTCGGCGCGGCGCTGAAGGCGGATGTGTATGAGAACTTCACCGACATGAATTCGGTATGCCCGATAGATCCTCGTATCGTGCCGGAGGTCAGCTGCGGTATTACGGAGATGACGTATCGCGAGATGCGCGAGCTGTCTTACTCCGGATTTGGCATCTTCCACGACGAGGCGGTGATGCCTGCCGTCAAGGCTGCGGTGCCCATCAACATACGCAACACCAACAACCCGGACGATCCCGGGACAATGATTGTGCCGACGCGCAAAACCATACCGGGACGCGTCATCGGCATTGCCACATCGCCTGGTTTCGGCACGCTGTTCGTCGGCAAATACCTGATGAACCGCGAAGTTGGCTTTGTGGCCCGTCTGCTGGCGATGTTCGCTGAGGAGGGCATCTCCTTCGAGCTCATACCAGCCGGCATTGACGACGTCTCGGTCATCGTGCGCGACAAGTTTTTTCAGGAGCCGGTGCGTTCCAAGATCATTGCGCGCGTCAAAAAAGAGCTTGATGCCGATGAAGTGATATACGAGTCGGGGCTGGCCATAATAATGGTTGTTGGCGAGGGGATGCGTACCACGGTAGGCTCGTGCCTGCGCGTTGTCAGGACGCTCACCGGCGCCAACATAAATATTGAAATGATGAATCAGGGAGCTTCCGAGATAAGTATGATGTTCGGTGTCCGAGAGGAGCGCCTTGAGGACGCCGCAAGGGCATTGTACAAAGAATTTTTTGAGGTGAGGAAATGACCGGAAACGAGAGAGTCCATATATACGACAGCACTCTGCGCGACGGCGCTCAGGCCGTCGGCATAACGTTTTCCCAGTCGGGAAAACTCCGCCACGTACGTAAGCTTGACGAGCTGGGTGTATCGTTCATCGAAGGTGGATATGCCGGATCCAATCCCAAGGATATGCAGTTTTTTGCGGATGTCCGCAAAGAGCGTCTTACGCATTCCAAGATCGTGGCTTTCGGTTCAACGCGCCGAGCAGACAAAGACGTCGCGGCCGACCCGTTCGTGCAGGCGCTTCTCGCCGCCGAGACGGAATACTGCGCAATTTACGGGAAAACCTGGAAGTTGCATGTCGCCGAGGTTCTGAGAACCACGCAAAAGGAAAACGCGCAGATGATCGCCGACACCGTGGGTTTTCTGCGCGAAAAAGGCCGGCGAGTGTTTTTTGACGCCGAGCATTTTTTCGACGGGTACGCCGACAATCCCGAGTTCGCGCTCAAGATGCTGGAGACAGCCATTGAGGCAGGCGCTGAAGCAGTTGTGCTATGCGACACCAACGGAGGCGCCTTGCCCTGGGATATAGAAGAGGTGACATCCATCGTGTGCGCGCGCTTCCCGGACGTTGGGGTCGGCGTACATGCGCACAACGACAGCGGACTTGCCGTTGCCAACTCCATAGCCGCTGTACGCGCGGGCGCAAACCAGGTGCAGGGATGCATGAACGGCTACGGCGAGCGGACCGGCAACGCCAACCTCACCACGATCATACCGACATTAGAGCTCAAGATGGGGCGCAAAAGCATTGCGGAAGGACAGCTGAAAAACCTGCGAGCCACGTCGCTATACATAGACGATCTTGTCAACCAGCGGCCCGACATCCGCGCGCCATACGTCGGTGAAACCTCTTTCAGCCACAAGGGCGGCGCACACGTAGCTGGCGTTCAGCGCAACCCGGCGACGTTCGAACACGTTCCGCCGGAATCGGTCGGCAACAGCCGCCAGATAGTTCTGAGCGAATTATCCGGTGGAGCCAATGTTTCGTACCGCGTCAAGCAGCTCGGCAAGGATTACGAGAACGTCTCGCGTGAGGAAGTGAAGGAAATCCTCGATGAACTGAAACAGAAGGAGAGCGAGGGATACACGTTCGAATCGGCTGATGCGTCCTTCCAGCTCCTGGTTCAGAAGGCTCTCAGGAGGCACGAACCTTTCTTCGAGCTTGATGCTTTCCGCGTCATAGTCGAAAAACGGGGTAGCGACCAGCCATGCATAAGCGAGGCCACAATAAAGCTCCGAGTCGATGGTGAGGCAGAGCATACGGTGGGCGAGGGGGCGGGGCCGGTAGAGGCGCTCGACCGTGCGCTGCGCAAGGCGCTGAATCGTTTTTACCCAAAGATTTCGGATGTGTCGTTGACCGACTTCCGAGTTCGCATCCTGGATCCGAAAGAGGCGGCTGCCGCCGTCACGCGCGTACTCGTCGAGTCATCGGACGGCAAGCGTACCTGGGGCACTGTCGGCGTTTCCCCGAACATCATCGAGGCGTCTTGGCAGGCTTTGCTTGACGCTGTCGAATTCAAGCTGATGTCCGATGCAAGTGAATAGCGTTCCTCGTACCAAAGGATAAAACGGAGTGAAAAGGTGTAATCTCCACAGCCTGAAGAAAATAAGCACCCATCGGTCCTACCACGGCTGGCCAACCTTAACGCGACTGGC
>CAYOPG010000118.1:0-5009 GCA_964405775.1 uncultured Lentisphaerales bacterium | reverse complement strand
CGGAAGACGGGTTCGGCGCGCAGTGTGTCGTCGTCGAGTTCGTTTGCCTCGTCTCTGCTGTAAACATTGCCTACGAGGGGCAGCATCCACTCCCAGAATCCCCAGCCCGCCCACGTCGTGCCGTAGAGGGGGCTGCGCCCCTTGAACAGAGCCTGCTTGTGCCATACGTAGCGGCGGGCGTTGATAAGCTGTCCGCTAAACGACCAGTCCCATTCAATGCCAGTAGTAGCAAGTATATCCGAATCCGCCGCGATTTCCAGCACTTCGTCGCCGGACGACCAGAAGTTGTAGAGGACGGGGGCGGCGCCGTCGAAGCGTCCGCGCCATGTGAGCGCGGCGCGGTCGTCGCCGGGGAAGGCGTCGGGGTCGGCGAAGAGGCGGTGCCAGTTGGCGGACCAGGTGCGCGCCATGTAGCCGCGCCAGTAGGGGTGCAGAAGGCGGTTGAGAGAGTTGGTGCGCTCGTCGGCCATCGCGGCGTCGAAGGCCTCGGAGGGGACCGCCCCGTTGAGCGCGAGGAACTTCGCCGCCGGCAGGTGGTGGTCGGCTATCGCGGCGGAGGTCAGCATGCACCCTAGGCTGTGCCCCATGACGACGACCTCAGACTGGTTCGTTGCCTTCACGGAGCCGACACGGGCGGCATAGTTGCTGGCGGTCAGGAAGGCGATGTTGACGTTATCCTCATACGAGATGGACGAGCCGGAATCCGCGCTCCAGGTCACGGCGTGGAAGCGGGCGTTCATACCCTCGCGCCACAGCCGCTTGAAGAACTCCGAACCCCATGCCCGGGACTCGTTCTCCGAAACGCGGAAGCCGTGGGCGAGGAAGACGTCGGTGTTTTTGCACTCGGCGTCGGGGCGGTTGCCAGGCTCCCCGATGCGCTCGGGCATGGTGGCGGAATCCCTGATGTTGTGCCAGCGGTACATCTCCTCCACCCCGTCTATGCTCATCGGCATCTCCACAAGCCCGATGCGCGCCGCGCCTTTCCATACCTCAAGCTCCAGCGGCGCGCTCGACTGCGCCGCCCCTTCCAGAAGCAGGACGCCCTTGGCGGGATCGGCGGCGATGCGGTCAAGAAAACCCCTCTCCAGCGCAACGCCCGAGGTCGGGATTTCGAACACCGGGGCCTCATGCGCATTGCTGTCGAAGGCCGGCCCGTAAAGGGCGTTGCTGGCCACCATATAGCTTCCGGCGGCGGTGCGGGCGAGATCGGTGTAAACCGCCTTGACGGAGCCGCCGGACTGCCGGAGCCTGTACTGGACGTCTCCCTCCGGGGGGATCATGTCCAGCACATCGTGCAGATCAAGCCACAGCGGGAAGAAGTCTATCAGGTCGCCCAGACCGTTCACGACGCCGTCCGAGTGGTTCCCGGGGGTCTGCCCCGGGATGCCGGACGCCCCCGTGAAGTCGCCCTCCGCATCGGCGTCGTCGTTTATCCACCACCGGAACACGCGGTTTGCCGCCGCCTGCGACTGGTCCCGCCAGTCTATCGCGCCGTCGCGGTCGTAGTCAGGCACAAGCGATAGCCTCCATGCCGTCATTTTCAGCGAGGTCTGGCTGACAATTCCCTCGGCTTCGCCTGTGCCGGTGAATGTGTATGTGAGCGTGGCGGTGCCGGGGGCTATTGCCTGCAAGTACAAGTTGGCTGTCGAACTGGTGCCCCAGTAAACGCCATCGACGCCGTTGGTTACCACCTGCCCAGAGACGAGAAACGGCGCGTCATCCGCGTATGGGTCTGGACTCTGCCACACTTTGAAGGCCGGAGCGCCGTCGAGCCGCAAGGTGTATATGCCGGGCAGGCCGACGTCTGTCCGCAACTGCGCTATGCGGAAGGCATTGGTGTTCACAGGCATCGTCCAGCCGTATTCGGGCGAAATGTCTTTCTGCAACGCCTTGTCGTACGCATCCACGTCGCCGTCGAAGTCGAGATCGGCGAAGATGCGCTGGCTCAGGACGGTGAACGAGTTGGTTAAGTGGAGCGTCTCGCCGTCCCGTGTGTATTGCCAGACAAGCTCTTCGCGATTGACTGCGGAGCTTTTAGTGAGGCCCTCGACGTACAGAGCCTCCCCGGCCTCTATCGAGCCGGAGAATGCGTTGCTCTTGCTGGAATCATGCCAGAGACTTAGTCTCGAAGAATCGGAGATTAACATGGCGGTTTAAGCAAGGCCCGTGCCCAAGCCCGCGAACATCAGCAAGAAACTAATAGTAAATTTCTTCATATCGCCGTTACTCATCAAAATATCCGTCTTTCTGCAACGCCTCTATGAGGTAACTGTCAGGTAAACGCTTCCCCTTGATGAACCCTTTTTTCCTCTCTTCCTCTACTTGCTGGGGTGTTAATGGGTTTTCTGCAATATAATCCAATATGTGCAGGTAATCTTGCCGACCCCATCTTTCTTTGTTCCAGGATGCCACAAAATTAGTTGTCGTGATCGTATCCGCTACTTGAATAACGCGAAGGTAGGCGTTGGAAATTTCCGCAACTTCTGTAAATGCCACGTGGTACTCAGCTTTCAGAATCAGCCCCGCGATGTCGTTCGAGTTGGCAGCCAGCCGCTCATTGGCGATTGCAAGCACGTTTGTTTTATACCCCTGATACCAGAGGTTGGTAACGTTTGTATAGAAGTTGGTCTGCGCAAGGCTCGTACTCAAGCCGGCGAACATCAGCAACAAACTAAGCGTAATTTTTTTCATATCACCGTCACTCATCGAAATATCCGTCTTTCTGCAGCGCCTCTATGAGGTAGCCGTCTGGTAATCGCTTTCCCTTGATAAATCCTTTCTTTCTCTCCACCTCTACTTGCTGGGGGGTTAATGGGTTTTCTGCTATACGATCTAAAATGCGGAGATAATCTTGCCTCCCCCACATTTCTTT
This sequence comes from uncultured Lentisphaerales bacterium, assembly GCA_964405775.1. GTDB lineage: Bacteria > Verrucomicrobiota > Kiritimatiellia > RFP12 > UBA3636 > JAAZFF01. The sequence continues at coordinate 2,137 of CAYOPG010000118.1, read as the reverse complement.
GTTCCAGCATGAAGCAAAATTAGTTGTCGTGATTGTATCTGCAACTTGAATAACGCGAAGGTAGGCGTTGGAAATTTCCGCATCTTCGGTAAACGCAAGGTGGTATTCTCCTTTCAAAATCAGCCCCGCGATGTCATTCGAGTTGGCGGCCAGCCGCTCATTGGCGATGGCAAGCACGTTTGTTTTATACCCCTGATACCAGAGGTTGGTCACATTCGTGTAGAAGTTTGTCTGCGCCAAGCTCGTGCCCAAGCCCGCGAACATCAGCAACAAACCAATCGTAAATTTCTTCATATCGCCGTCACTCATCGAAATATCCGTCTTTCTGCAACGCCTCTATCAGATAACTGTCAGGTAAACGCTTCCCCTTGATGAACCCTTTCTTCCTATCATTCTCTATTTGTTGAGGGGTTAATTTGCGCTCTACAATAACATCCAATATGTGTAGGTAGTCTTGCCGCCCCCATCTTTCTTTGTTCCAGCATGCCGCAAAATTAGTTGTCGTGATTGTATCCGCTACTTGAATAACGCGAAGGTAGGCGTTGGAGATTTCCGTAACCTCGGTGAATGCGAGGTGGTATCCCCCTTTCAGAATCAGCCCCGCAATGTCGTTCGAGTTGGCAGCCAGCCGCTCATTGGCGATGGCAAGCACGTTTGTTTTATACCCCTGATACCAGAGGTTGGTCACATTCGTATAGAAGTTGGTTTGTGCATGGCTAGTGCCCAAGCCCGCAATCATCATCAGAAAAACAATCATCAGTTTTTTCATATATATTCTCCTTATGGTTCCATGAACAAAAATCCCGGAGCACCGTACCCCGTATTGCGATTAAATAAATTAGTAGAGGAAGACCCCATGTAGTTGTCGGGGGCATTAGGGTTAGGCCAGAGCTTTCTTGACTTGTCGTCCTCATCCTCGTTCATCCAAATGTAGTTTACCAGATTGGCGACCGTTGTGTCGTAATCTGCGCCGTTGGCAACGTCCCAGCCCGCGCCGACGCTTGCCTTGTCTGTGGTTTCTTCGAATGTAAAAGGATTAGTACCCAAGCGGGCAAACTCCCTGCTTACCCCTATTTGCTGCATCGTATAGCCAAGGATGAAGTTGCTCAGCTTGGTCAACCGGACGGGGCGTCCTTTCCATGTGCAAACCGCGCCAAACCCCGTACCGTCTTGTATTTGGTTGTAAGCCCAGACCGTGGGGGTGAGGGCGTTGTCGGGCCGCCCCGTATAATCGCCGGCAGCATAGTTCCAAAACCAGTCGTCGAACTGTTCTGCCTTTTCCGATTCCATCGAAGCGTATTTTGCATTAACCTTCGCTGCGAATGCGTCTGCGAGGAGCAGGTCGGACTTCATCACGTCGTCCATTTCCGCGCCTGCGAGCGGCAGGACTACGTTCGCCACGCTAATATTCGCATCCCCCTCCAAGTATGAATCGAAGCTAAACCTGTACACTCCGCCAAGTTTAGGATTGCTATATACCGCATAACCATTGCCTTGATCCAATGTCCCTGAATAAGGACCGTCTGTTTTATACCAAGACCCCAAATCATCCTCGCGCACAGCGCTCGCGGGCGAGTAACTCACCGTCAGCGCCACGTCGAAGTCCTCCACGTTGAAAGTAGAATCAACAACGTCCTTGTAGAAGACCACCATGTGTTTATCCGGGTTGGGGCTTCTGGTTACGTCAAACGGCCAAGGTTTGCACCCTTCGAACGGCGGCGGATTCAAGGAAGTTCCGGCCTCGGTGGATGTTGCGTCCACGAAATCCACTTTGCCGGCCGTCATTTTCAGCGAGGCGCGGCTTATGATGCCCTCGGCTTCGCCTGTGCCCATGAAGGTGTATGTCAATATCGAAGTGCCGTTGGTGACGGACTGCAAGTACAAATTGGCAGTCGAACCAGTGTTCCACCAAACGCCATCGACGCCGTTGGTTACAGTCTGGCCCGCGACGAGCAGCGGTGTATGGTTGGTGGCAGGGGCGGAACTCTGCCACACTTTGTAGGCGGGATCGCCGTCGAGCCGCAAGGTGTATATGCCGGTGAGGCCGACGTCCGTCCGCAACTGCGCTACGCGGAAGGCGTTGGTGTCCACACCCATCGTCCAAACATAATCGTCCGGAAACGCCCCACGCAATGCC
>CAYOPG010000117.1:0-5139 GCA_964405775.1 uncultured Lentisphaerales bacterium | reverse complement strand
TCTGCTTGCCGCAGAGGATCGCCTTCATCTCGACCGGGTCGCACCAGTTGTTCGTGGGGCCTGCCGCAAGCTTCGTCTTGGCGCAGATGAACGTGCGCTCCTCGACACGCGCGACGTCGCCGACGTCAGAGCGTACCGCATAGCTGTTCGGCTTTTTCTTGTCATTCAGGCGGATGAAATTGCCCGCTGCGACCATCTGTGCGCCGAGCTGGTCATACTGCTTCTGCGATCCGTCCACGAAAACAACTGCATCCGGCGTGCAGAGATCGATCCATCCCTGGAGCCACTTGACGAGTTCCTTGTTCTTGAGCTTGGTAATGTCCATTTTTTTCCTTTATATTTTGTCTTGTTGTTAAAATGTTCCTCGATTGTCGATTTTCAGACCGGTCTTGCGGTATTGGCTGTCGTAGTATATATGAATTTCGGCACAGTGGAAAGAATATTTTATTGACAGGCGAGAACTCTGAAGCCCTGCGGCATGCAGCTCGGATTACGGCGCGAGCGCGACGATTCGCGATCCGGCATCGGAGTCTTCAGGTTTCCCCAAACGAATGCGGATTTGTCAGACTGCGACTAAAAACCGCCCCCTCAGGCTACCCACGGCGTGTGCCGGTAGCACCTTCGCGCCTGTAGTCTTCTATAGTCCGCTTGATGCCTTCATCAAGGAAAATCTTAGGGGCCCAGCCAAAGCTACGCAGTAGCGAGCAATCAAGCAATTTGCGAGGGGTGCCATCTGGTTTCGTCGGATCCCATTTGATTTCGCAACCTACGCCGACGGCGGACTTAACCTTTTCTGCAAGCTGCTTTATGGAAACCTCCTCACCAGAGCCAACGTTGACCCAGTCGGGCGGGTTGTCGAGTCCCATCGTGAACAAAACGGCGTCTGCCAAATCATCGGCATGAAGGAATTCCCTTAACGCCGAACCAGTACCCCACAGCGTCACTTCACGTACATTGTCCTCGCGCGCCTCTTCAAACCGGCGGATCAATGCGGGAAGCACGTGCGAGTGCTGAGGGTGGTAGTTGTCCCCCGGACCGTACAAGTTGGTGGGCATTACAGAGTGGTAGCACACCCCATACTGGCGGCGGTAGTACTGGCACATTTTAAGCCCGGATATTTTGGCGATCGCGTAGCCTTCGTTTGAGGGCTCAAGCAACCCGCTGAGGAGTGCGTCCTCGCGTATCGGCTGCTCCGCCATGCGCGGGTATATGCAAGAGCTTCCTAGAAACATGAGATGCTTGACTCCAGCCCGGTAGGATGCATCTATTATGTTGGCAGCGAGAATGATGTTCTCATACATGAATTCTGCCATATGGCTTCGGTTGGCCTCTATGCCTCCCACCTTCGCGGCGGCCACTATGACCGACGAAGGCTTGACCGTCGAGATAAACTCTCGAACCGCAGCCTGTTCCAGGCAATCAACCTCTTCCCTGCCTGCCGTAATCGGTGCCGGGAGCCCGTGGCTTGCCATGCGCCGCACTATTGCGGAACCAACCATTCCCTTGTGGCCGAACACTAGCGTCTTATCAAACTGTTCTTTGTTTTTCATTGATTTATTGTGAAGTATTTTGTTTTTCAATCAAAACAGCATGTGGCCACTTTACTGGCGCTGCTCCATGAGGGTTCGCTCGCGGCGTGCAGTGGCGAAATCTGCATCGACCATCATACGCACGAGCTCCTTGAAATTCACTTTAGGCTCCCACCCGAGAACCTTGCGGGCTTTGGAGGCGTCGCCAATCAGCAGATCAACTTCCGTCGGCCTTTCGTAGCGCGGATCATAGCGCACGTATTCCCGCCAGTCGAGATCGAGCAACCCAAAAGCTTCTTCGCAGAACTCTCGCACTGTGTGGGCTTCACCTGTTGCTATCACGTAGTCATCCGGCTGGTCCTGCTGAAGCACACGCCACATGGCTTCCACGTAATCTCCCGCGAATCCCCAATCCCGCCGCGCATCAAGATTTCCCAGATAAAGCTCACTCTGTAGCCCAAGCTTTATTCTAGTCGCCGCCATGGTGATTTTGCGTGTTACGAACGTCTGACCTCTGCGCGGAGACTCGTGGTTGAAGAGAATGCCGTTCGAGGCATGCAGACCATACGCCTCTCTATAGTTACGAGTGATCCAATAGGCATAGATTTTCGCGCAGGCGTAAGGTGAGCGCGGATGGAAACGAGTGTTCTCGTTTTGCGGCACCTCTTCAACCTTCCCATAAAGCTCGGACGACGATGCCTGATAAAAACGCACCCCGTGGGCAATCCCGGCTTCGCGAACGGCGTCCAGAACCCGGATCGTCCCCACGCCTGTCACATCGGCGGTATATTCCGGCATGTCGAAAGAAACGCGCACGTGGCTCTGAGCGCCAAGGTTATAGACCTCATCTGGGCGTAGCTCGTAAAGGAGCTTTGTCAGACGTGCGGAGTCGGCCAAATCGCCATAGTGGAGGAACAGCCTGACTCCCATTATGTGCGGATCCTGATACAAATGGTCTATACGCTCGGTGTTGAACGTCGAAGACCTGCGAATAAGACCGTGCACCTCATAGCCCTTGTCGAGCAAAAGCTCGGCTAGATAGGAACCGTCCTGCCCGGTTATACCGGTAATTAAGGCTTTTTTCATTGTGAGATAATCCTTTTCAACTGCATGAACATAAAGATGCTAGCCAGTTTCAGCTTTTTATCCATTGACCATAAGCGCAATAGTATATTATGATTTTGCGCAGAAATGAAAACAATCGTCGTCCTCCTAGACTCCGACCTGGCCGGCTCACTGCGCATCCTCGCAGGCGTGCAAGAGGAATTTTCACGCGTCCGCGAGATACGTGTCGCTCCGGTACACTACAACCAGACAGATATGCTTGAGCATCTGCTGGAGTCCGGCGGAGTCAACGGCGTCATAGGCGCTTTCCCCGGCGATCTTTGGCTTGAACGCTTAACACAATACGATATTCCGCTTGTAAATATCGGCTCTATTTCCGAAATAAATACAATACCATCCGTCACGGCAAACTATGCTACCACCGGCGCCCTGGCTGCGAGCCACCTGTTCGAACACGGGTGGACAGCCACGGCCATCGTTCATGAACGCGCAGTTTTCGCATCAAGACAGATGCGAGAAGGCTTCCGGAGAGAGGCGGTCGCACTTGGCTCCTCTCCAGCAATCATGCCTGACGGCATTATCACATCGGATTCGATACGACTCAAATCGTGGCTCGCCACCCTTCCCGAACCTGTAGCTTGCTTCTGCACTTCCGACTTCCTCGCCCGTCAAGTCGCAAACGCATTCGTTGAAATCGGACGTAGTATCCCCGAATCGGCAGGCATTCTCGGTGTCGGAGACTCGCTTCTCGACTCGGTACTTTCCCCTAGAACTCTCAGCACTATCCTTCTTCCAGACCGGCAGACTGGACGTGCAGCCGCCTTGATGCTGCACGCCATGCTTGACACGCCAGGTCAAAGCCCTCCATCGGAGACTCTGCCTCCTATCCGTGTGATTGTCCGCGAAAGCACAGCCATCGCGCGATACTCAGACAAGCTTGTGAACAAGGCTGTGGCGCATATCTCATCCAACTTGTTCGCTCCATGCGGGACGGAGGAACTTGCACGCATCTGCGGAACTTCGAAACGCACCCTCGAAATGCGATTCAAAGCCGCAACAGGACATCCTCCGGCAGAAGAATGGCGTTTACTACGCCACCGCGAGATTTGCCGCCTGCTAGCCGAAACCAACATCCCCGTCAAGGAGATCGCCGAGTTGTCGGGCTACGCAGAACCGACCAACTTCTGGAATGCATTCAAAAAGGCCGAGGGAACGACCCCGGCCAAATATCGGGCAACACGGAGGTAGCTTGCGTTACTTCATGGGAAACTCGTCTTTGAGCACGGTTTCGCGAACTTTCGAGGGCTTCGATTCTTTACCGTCGGCGTCGATGTACGTTGCGTAAAAGTAGAACTTTTGGCTCGGCTTCAAACCGCGGATTGCCAACTCCGGCGCCGCGCCTCCAGCGGGCGCATCCAACGTCGCCATTGCCTTCGCGCCCTTGCCGTCGGGATATGCAGAAACCCAGACCTTGTACTGCTTGGCGGATGGAACCTGTTTAACCGTCACGCTGACGCGGGTGCCGTCGTTCTGCTGAGCAGGCGGCTCAAAGTTGATAATTTCCGGCGCGGCTCCCACTCCGTCAGTGGCAAGTGTCGAGATCGGGTTGGGAATGCCCTTGCCTCCGCGGCTGCGCGGCATGAACAGACGAGCCGCCGAACGCTGCACCTTGACAGGCTCTTCGGTCATCATCTCTGGACTGCCGTAAACGGCGACAAGATCATCTATCTCCACTGCAGAATCGGTAATCGGTAGCATCTGATCGGCGTAGATCTGCTCGGGACGAGTTTCGATGAATACCCGAGTGAGACGCAGTGGAAGATCGACTATGCCATCTCCATCAGTATGCCCCCACCAGACGGTATCCATCTCGCGGTAGTTATCGGCCGGCAAGGTGCCGGGAAGCGGGAACTCCATGTAGCGCCAGCCGTCGAAGTTGAAGTACGAGCGCGACTGAATATCGTCGCAGTTGAACACGTTCTTGGTTCCGATGCTGCGCCAGTACTCGCCCTTGGCGTCCTGAAGCTCGAACGCGATGCGGTTCCAAGCCGAGTTGCCCCGCCCCATCCAGCCGAGCGCTTGAGCTTTGCCGGGAATGTTGATGGCTCTAGGTGGCGTGAAGACGCCGTAAAAACCTACCATGGGCTTGTTTGTCGGGATTTCGTCGATGGAGACGCGCCAGACTGTCGAGGTGCCGCCTCTTTCGCCGGATTGCACGCGCTGCGATGTCATAGCCACAGTCTCGCGAACGACATCCCAGTGATTGGACGCATACGGAACGTAGGGATTCGGACTGTAACTCCAGTCGGCCTTCTCGAAATCTTCGAGCACAACAGTGTTCGGGCCAGGGGCTTCGTCGTAAACAGACAGGCCGACCTCGGCTTTTTCTATAGCGCCCTTGCGCACCACGATCCAGACAGGAGTCTGCGAGAGCTCGACAGCGGTTTCCCCAGCAGCCGTATCGAGAACTTTTTCATTGCCGTTTTCATCGACTGTTTTAGCCTCTGAGCCTGAGGTGAACGACAATTTAAGCGGGCGCTTCCCT
>CAYOPG010000116.1:0-5242 GCA_964405775.1 uncultured Lentisphaerales bacterium | reverse complement strand
ACCTTTCATCTATCAAAATCGGAACCCCGCGTTAACCTTTTATTCGTTAACATTTTTGTTTCCTCCTTGCACAACGGGGGGCTTTTGTGGCATTATCCGGGTTCGCGAGAAAACGCAGGGATATAAACAAGAATGATACCGATTGATGAAATAGAGTCTAGGCTCGCCCAGTTGAAAGAAGGACTGGTGGAAATGCGAGGCTATCTTTGACCTTGATAACCGACGTAGAAAGATAGAAGAATTGTCCGCAGTTGCTGCGGAACCTGGTTTTTGGGATGACCCAAAGGGCGCCAAGAGCGTAATTGACAAGACCAATGTTGAGAAGGCGGTAGTAAAGCCTTACGACGCGGTTGAAAAGCTGTTGGAGGATGCCGAGGTAATGAACGAGCTGGCCGATGCCGAGCCGGAAGGGGACTCGCGCATGGCCGCGCTTGCAGAGGTCTCGGATCTGCTCGAGAAGGCAGAGACGGCGTTCAATAGGCTGGAGCTGCAATCGCTGCTAAATGGCCCGCTGGACCATAACAACGCCTATCTCTCACTACACGCGGGTGCTGGCGGGACGGAATCCTGCGACTGGGCGAGCATGCTTTTTCGCATGTACCAGCGTTATTGCGAACGCGTAGGGTTAGAAGTCGAAGTGGTGGACATCGCCCCCGGTGACGAGGCGGGGATAACCGCCGTCACTTTTCTTGTTTCCGGTCCGAATGCATACGGGTACCTGAAAGCCGAACGCGGGGTTCACCGCCTGGTGCGTATCAGCCCGTTTGATTCAAACAGCCGACGACACACGTCGTTTGTATCGCTTGACGTAATCGCCGAGCTTGACGACGATGTCGAGGTGGAGATCAACGAAGATGATCTCGAGATCAACACTTTCCGTTCAAGCGGAGCGGGCGGACAGCACGTGAACAAGACCGACTCGGCGATACGCATACGCCACATCCCAACTGGAATAGTTGTGTCTTGTCAGGCCGAACGTTCGCAGCACAAGAACCGTGCCAAGGCCATGAGTGTCCTTAAGGCGAAGATATACGAAATGGAGCAGGACAAGAAGCGCGAAAGTATGGAGAAGTTCTACGGCGAAAAGGGAGCGATCGCCTGGGGTAGCCAGATACGCTCTTATGTGCTTCAGCCGTACACAATGGTCAAGGATCTGCGTACAGGAATACAGACCGGCAATGTGCACGCTGTGCTTGATGGCGATATTGGCGAATTTATCGATGGCTGGCTCAAGTGGAAGAGCACCGGCGGGAAGAAGGTCGTCGTATCGGACGACGATTGAGACGTGGAAGGCATGAATAAATGGCACTAAAAAGCATGACGGGGTTCGGTCGTGGCTCCGCGGATGGCAAAGGTGGTGGAGTAGTTGTCGAGCTCGCGTCCGTAAACCGAAAGCAGCTCGATTTTTCGTTCTCCGCGCCGCCGGAATTCTCGGTCCTTGAATCTCGTTGTCAGGCGCTTGTCGCATCCGCCGTTTCGCGTGGCAGGATCCAGTGCCAGATAACAGTGTCGGACTCTGATGGCGGAACTTGTGCATTCTACGACAAGGATGAAATTCTGGCAGTGGCTGAAAAAATGGATGCACTGGCCAAAGAGACTGGACTGAAGAACGATTTCACTCTGTCCATGATCCTTTCATTGCCGGATGTCTCCAAGCGACCCGCCGCGCTTCTGACCGAGGATGAAGCGTGGCAGCTCGTCGAGACCGCCCTCAACGCCGCGCTAAGGTCGCTCGTGGCAATGCGCGAGACCGAAGGATCGGCTCTTAAAGAGGATCTGGAGGCTCGGATAGCCTTGTTGCGCAACCTTTCAGGGGATGTCATTAAACTTGCCCCGTCGGTGCCTCTAAGATACAAAGAGGCCCTCGAGCGCCGGATCGCGGAACTCGATGGGCCTATCCCGCCAGACGATCCGTCGCTCGCGCGAGAGGTGGCGCTCTGCGCCGACAGATGTGACATTTCCGAAGAGCTAACGCGTCTTGCGTCACATTTCGCTCATTTCGAGGAGCTCTGTAATGAGCAGGAGCCTTGTGGCAGGAAGCTTGATTTCCTGTGTCAGGAAATCCACCGCGAGATCAACACTATCGGCGCCAAGGCGAATGACGCAAGCATTGCGCGGATCGTTATTGAGATGAAGTCTGCGCTGGAAGCCGTGCGCGAACAAGTGCAGAACATCGAGTAATTTGTAAGCGCCGTGACAGTGTCTGGACCATGCGTTGTCAAGTATTGCATTTTTTTGTGAACGTAAGACTATCGATGAAATTTTGGTAATATAATTTATGATTCGAAACAATCACTGGACTTTCTTCAGAAAAATATGTAACCTCATCCCATTTTTACTCCGTTCTTACGCTGCTGTTGCGTGCAAATGCTGAACCGGGGGGCTATTTGAGTCGATTATGGAATACATTTGTTCAGGTTCATGTCTTGCAATGGTGCTCTCTTTGTTTGGGTTGTCGTTGTTGCACGAGGATGTGGCGACCGTCACTGCGGGTTTCTTGGTAGTTCATAATGGACTGCAGTGGTACTTTGCCGTAATAGTCCTTTTCATCGGTTCGGTTGTCGGCGACTTTGCTATCTACGGTCTTGGAGCGTTGGCTCGTCGCATACCGTGGCTACGCCGTATGGTTATAGGACAGAACGTCGGACGGGTTCGCCAATGGCTCGATCGCAACTTCATACGGGTCGTGGGGCTGGCACGAGTCGTTCCTGGAGTTCTTTTCCCGTCCTACATTGCATGCGGTTGGTTTGGATTTCCCTTTAAACGTTTTGCCCGGGTTACGGTTGTGGCAGACGCAATATATACGAGCATTGCTTTCGCGATTGTAGTTACTCTGGGCGAAACCGTTTTGAAACATCTCGGGTATATGGCTTGGGGCGTATTGATTGTGTTTATTTTGGCCTTAACCATTGTTCGCACCCGTAATCCGCATTGGAGTACGGTAGCTGCTGTTTCGGAACGTCATCCCTACACGGCAATTCGCGGCTTGCTTAAACGAAAAAATCTTAAGGTGGGTGAATCAAACGAGGTGCTTGCGAAGGGGCAAGATCTGAAAGCAAGGGTTGCGAGTGCCGAACGTATCCCGCCTTGGTTGTTTTACATTCCCGTTGGACTGTGTTGGTTGGGATGGACTGCGAGGCATCGCGGGATTATGCTGCCATGCGGATGTAATCCCAACATCGAGACTGGCGGGTTCTGGGGTGAATCTAAGAGCGGGGTGCTTGACCAGATTGGCTCCGAGCAACAGCAATGGATTGCTAAATACGTGTCAATAAAGCTCTCCCCCGAGGAAACAGATGAAAGTAAGCAGGTCGACTTCGATAGGGCTGTAAAAGCAATTGGTGATGCGGGCTTGGAATTCCCTCTCGTAGTCAAACCCGACATCGGCTGGCAGGGGTTCGGTGTGCGTCTTGTTCCAGACATTGAAGGGCTTCGTGAGTATCTCAGCCTGTATCCTGCAGGAGAACGCGTCATTTTCCAGAAGTATTTGACATACGAAGGTGAGGCCGGGGTCTTCTATGCGCGAATACCAGGCGAAGAGACAGGCAGCGTCATATCCCTCACCTTGCGCACCTCAGCCCACGTCGTCGGCGATGGCAAATCCACAGTTCGGGAACTAATCCAAAAAGACGAGCGGGCCCGCTTCAAGTCTTCTACGCACATGGGGCGCAAGTCCCTGCATTCAGGCATGGAGGGCGAGGATCTGGACGACGTCCCCGCGGCTGGCGAAGTGGTGCAACTGGCATTCATCGGTAGCATCCGCGCGGGTGGACTTTACGAGGATGCGCGAGACGAAATCACGCCGGAGCTGTCAGCCCGATTCGATGCGATTGCTCGTACAATGCCAGAATTCCACTACGGGCGCTTCGACATCCGTTATGAGTCATTGGAACGACTGAAGAAGGGCGAAAACTTCGGGATTATCGAGGTCAATGGTGCAGGTGCGGAAGCCATCCACATTTGGGATCCTGACTTGACATTGAGGGAGGTTTACAGCTCTCTGTTCGCAGCGGTGGCGCTTCAGTTCCGAATAGGACGGCTTAACAGAGACCGCGGCTTTAAACCTTGCTCCACATGGGAATTCCTGAATAGTGCTCGTCGCCAGCACAAGCTGATTCTGCGCTACCCTCCATCTACCTGAGTGGGGCTATAATAAATAGCTTTCCTGAGTTTGCCAAATAAAGGCAGAAATAGACTTTCTGGCAAGCAAGCAAAGGGTGTAATCGGTCAGTCGCAGGGGTAATGACATTCTGACGTCAGACAAATTGGCAAAAGGTGGTGGTTTTTCTTGACCACGCAGACCGTTTCTGGCATCATAAAAATGGTTCTTTGTTTTAAAAATAGTTGATTTTTTTATGAGTGAAATTCGCGATAACAAGAAGATTCTTCCGGCCTACTGGCAAATTCTGGATGCCGCGAAAGAGCTTTTCGCAGAGCGTGGCTACCGTGACACTACGGTCAGACTAATAGCTAAGAAGGCCGGAGTCAACGGGGCTTCCGTCAATTACTACTTCCGCTCCAAGGATTCACTATACGAGACGATTTTCAGCGAGGCGTTTGAAAAAGTTAGCAAACCCCAGATGGGGTTGGTCGCTTCCGTGAAAGATCAGGCGACTTGGGCGGCGGCTGTTGATTCATGGGTGAGGTTTATGCTCGAGCTGTTTCTGAGCGAGGACAACGAATTGTCGCTGATCCGAAAACTTGTCGCACGCGAACGTACCATGCCGACTCAGTTCTGCGAAGATTTATTCGAGGAATTTTTCAATCCTTCTGTCAGCATTCTCCGCAAATTGCTTAAGATGGCCATGCCCGACGCTGAGCCCGAAGAGCTGCACGCTGCGTTCGTATCGTTTCTTGGTCAGTGCACTTGCTTTTTGAACCGAAATCCCCCATGGGATAAGATATTGATTTCAGATTTGGTGTCCCGCCAGGAATGGATAGAGCTTATGCGGCGCCAGATCGTTGGCAACATAACTGCGCGTCTCTCCTTCAAAACAGCCAACATAATGTAACTCGAATGTGTCCCGCTCTGCAGACGCGTGGCGTAATACGGTGCTTTTCACTATAAACCCGATTGGTATTGGGGGTTATGCATAAAATGTGGGTGAGAAGGGGAAGGGATTCCAAATCATTTTTTCGCACTGAAGTGAATTATATTCGTTGTTTTCAACTCGTGTTATGGGATAGAATAGTCGACCATGCAAAAGCCGCATTTTGCGCAAAGTGATTCCATCCGACTTCA
>CAYOPG010000115.1:0-5461 GCA_964405775.1 uncultured Lentisphaerales bacterium | reverse complement strand
GGTATAATTTCCATCGTGTATGCTGCCCAGGTGAACAGCAAATTGCGTCTAGGCGACATCAATGGGGCGGTTGAAAGCTCAAACAAATCAAAAAAATGGATGTGGTGGGGGTTCGGGATTGGCCTGGTGGGAAACATTTTATTTGCAATGATGCATTTGATCCCAATCCTCATGGGAGACATCTGAGGGTGGCGCGTTCCAATAATAGATGTCGAAAAAAACCAGATGTTTTTATATAACAGCATCATTGATCGCTGTTGTTGCCGTGTGGGTTCTCTACACATACAATCCAGCAGAATATGGATTGTATCCTCGATGCCCCTTGTTCGTTGTTAGCGGTCTGTACTGCCCTGGTTGCGGTGCGCTAAGGGCGTTGCACTCCCTGTTGCATGGCAACATATCACGGGCGTTTGCATTTAACCCATTGCTTGTTGTTTCCGCCCCGTTAGTACTCGCTCTGTCGGTAAAACCGGAATGGGCTCGCACCCCTCTGGTGGGTTGGATATCTTTGGTGGTCGTGGTTACGTACTTCATCTGCCGCAATCTTTAATGCGAGCTAGAACTCGATATGGTTACCCGCATGAGGCCAATTGAAGGCGTTGACGTTGATTCCCGGGCGGTGATACAGGATGGTGTGTCGCTCTGTTTCTACTGGCCGGGCGGCGGTCTCCATACCTCCAGAAAGAGAGCGCAGAGCCTGCTTAAGGGTCTGAGTTGGCCGGTTAGTCACGACGTTAGAATTCCGCTACACGCCACATTGCGGAAAAAAGCCGAAAAAGCACAGGAAAAAAGCACTTGCAATGCTGAGCCGTTATGTGATAGATTGCCCCCGTTCTCCGATAGAGGGCCGCGACGCGCAAGCTGAGCAGTCAAAGTCGGGGTACAGAAAATGGGGGCGTAGCACAATTGGTTAGTGCACCGGACTGTCGATCCGGAGGTTGCGAGTTCGAGCCTCGTCGCTCCCGCCATTTTGGAGCCGTCTGTAACCGGACGGCTCTTTTGGTAAAAGCCAGAAACGGCGTTGTGCGGGAAAAAAGATTAAGGCTAGACGATGGTTGAAATTCTAAAGATAATTGCGTTGGGTATCCTTCAAGGGGTCACGGAATTTCTGCCAGTCAGCAGCTCGGGGCATCTTGCGCTCGCCGGATATTTTTTCGGAGTTGAGTCTCAGGGAGCTTCACTCGAGATTTTCCTGCACGGCGGAACGCTTTTGTCTGTGCTGATTTTCTACCGAAGCAAGCTCTGGGCGCTGTTATTAGGTTTTTTCATGTTGCAGCGGAATTCCTGGCTGTATGCCGGCTGGGTGCTGGTGTCGATGCTGCCAGCAGGGATTTTCTACGCGCTTGGCGGTGATTTTGTGGAGTCGGTATACGACAAACCGCTCGCCGTTGCGGCGATGCTCTGCGTGACGGGTGTGATTTTGCTACTGACAATTGCAATTGAAAAAAGACCGGAGCGGAAACGTCCGTTCAATTGGTTCGATTCGCTCGTGATGGGTGTTGCGCAGGCTCTTGCGCTTTTCCCCGGGGTTAGCCGCTCCGGGTCGACGATCGCGGCTGGCCGTTTAGCGGGAGTTGAGCCTGCGCAAGCCGCAGAGTTTTCGTTTATAATGTCGCTTCCAGTTATCGCTGGCGCGCTTTTGATAGATTTGACTAAGGGAGGGTTGGCTGGCAACGGCATTCCCGTTGTGGCATACGTTGCGGGGGCTGTGGCTGCGGCTGTCACGGGCTGCATTTCGATCGGCGCCTTGGTGCGCGTAGTAAACCGCGGGAAACTTTGGATGTTCGGCGTCTATTGCCTCGCAGTGGGAGGCTTGGTGTTCGCAATGATATTTTTCGGGGCATGAATGTTGATAAGCACAGCGGCGACGGGGGCTCGACAGCGAGGCCTGGCGGGGGGGTGATCTCTAAGGCTTCCCCCGAGATATGCGTCCTCGGTGAGCTTGACGAACTTAGTTGCCATACGGGGTGGCTCGCTACCACACTCCCGAAGTCCTGCACGGGCATGGCGGAAATGCTGCTTCGGATCCAGAAATCAATTTTCACTTTGTGCGCCGTAGAATCCGGCGCTGCTCAGTCCACGGAAGTTGCGAAGGATACCACCGTGGCTACCGCTGATCTAGAGCGCTGGATAGCGGAGTTCGACGCCGAGATTGGTCATGGCACTCACTTTGTGATACCGGGCGGCCACTCGGCGGCATGCCAAGCGCACGTATGCAGAGCGGTATGCCGCCGAGCGGAACGCGTAATGGTGGCACTCAATGAATCACGCGCTACCGACGGTGCGCCTGAACAGCCCATAACCTACATTAACCGGCTCTCGCTTTTTTTCTTCACCATAGCACGCGTAATCAACAGTCGCGAAAAAATCAAAGAGGAAAGACCATGAAAAGAGGAAAGACCATGAATACAATGAAGCAGGATATGATCGCCATTCTCGATTTGGGGAGCACGGAGAACACAACACTCGCCCGCGCAATCAGGGATCTCGGCGTTTACAGCGAAATCTATCCGCACGACATCACCAAAGAAGAGCTCAAGTCTCTGCCAAATCTCAAAGGCATAATCATGTACGGTGGCGTCAACAACGTCGTTGATGGCAAAGCCATCGAAGCATCGGCTGCTGCATACGAGGCTGGCGTTCCCGTGATGGCCATCGGATACCCTGCGGCAAAGTGTCAGAAAAAGCTCGCCGAGTTCCCGGAGGACAATGCCGCGGCGGAGAAGGTGCTATATGCTTTTGTGTTGGATGAATGCGGAGCCAAGAAAAACTGGAATATGAAAAACTTCATTGCCGATCAGGTGGAGCTGATCCGCCGGCAAGTCGGTGATGGCAAGGTTCTGCTTGCTTTATCGGGCGGCGTTGACAGCTCAGTCGTAGCCGCACTGCTGCTAAAGGCAATTGGTGATCAGCTAGTCTGCGTTCACGTAAACCACGGTCTTATGCGCAAGGGCGAGTCCGAGGAGGTGATAGAGGTTTTTAGAGACAATCTTCATGCGAATCTTATATACGTTGATGCCGTCGAGCGTTTCCTGACCAAGCTGGACGGGGTGGCGGATCCGGAACATAAACGCAAGGTAATCGGTGCCGAGTTCATAAGAGTTTTCGAGGAGCAAGCGCGCAAGCTCCAGGGAATCGATTTTCTGGCGCAGGGGACGATCTACCCTGACATTGTGGAGAGTGGCACGAAGACCGCCAAGACGGTCAAGAGCCACCACAACGTTGGTGGTTTGCCGGACGATTTGAAGTTTAAGCTCGTCGAGCCCATACGGCAGCTTTTCAAGGACGAAGTACGCGCCTGCGGTCTGGAACTTGGGCTCCCGCACGGGATGGTTTTCCGCCAGCCCTTCCCTGGACCGGGTCTCGGCGTACGTTGTCTCGGCGTTATAACTCGCGAAAGACTTGAGGCGGTGCGCGAAGCCGACGCCATATTGCACGAGGAGTTTGCAAAAGCCGGTCTTGATAAGACGGTATGGCAGTACTTTGTTGTTATTCCAGATTTTCGCTCTACCGGGGTGCGCGACAATGCTCGCACATACGAATACCCCGTGATACTGCGCGCGGTGAACACCGTGGACGCCATGAGCGCGACAGCCGAGCGTGTCGATTGGGCGCTGCTCGAAAAAATTACGGACAGAATACTGAAGGAGGTCGCACACGTAAACCGCGTTTGCTACGACCTCAGCCCGAAACCTCCTGCGACTATAGAATGGGAATAGGATAGCACCGCGGGACAACGTGGAGACGAAATGGGGCGAAAAATGAACTCAACAAAAGCAACAGATAACGGCTCTCCTAAGATTGGAATGACGAAAACCACACACTGGCTTCTCAACACCGCGCTTGTGTTTGCGATAATCGTCGGGATGAAGAGTATGGCTCCAATGCTAACTCAGGTGCTGATAATACTTTTCATCTCCATAGTCATCTCCCCGGTGTATTACGGGCTTAGACGCTTGAAGTTTCCATCCTGGCTTGCAGTCACGTTAATGATCGTGGTTATGGCATTGCTGTTCCTGTATGGCATAAACATCGCTTTTTTCAGAGCTTTCATAGAGTTTACAAAGGATATTCCGCGATATCGGGATGAGTTGGACACTGGGATTAAAGATCTAGTGCTGTGGCTGCATGGACAAGGTCTTGAAGTGTCTTATGAGACCCTGTCCGCGTTCGTAGCCGTAGATCTTTCGACGTTGCAGGAACTTATGAGAAGTGCCACGACGCGGGTGACCTCGTTCCTGAAGGACAGCGTTTTCGTGCTCATAATAGTATCATTTATAATAGTTGAGTTGCCTTCGCTGCCAAGCAAGGCCAAGTCCCTTCACTGGATGACCCCAGCTCTTTGGAACAAACTCTCGAAGATAGTGCTTGATGTACGCCATTACATGACGATTAAAACGTGGATCAGCACCGCAACAGGCATCTGCATATACGTCGGGTTGTTGTTTTTGGGCGTCGATTCGCCAATGCTCCTTGGCATAACGGCTTTCGTCCTTAACTTTGTTCCTGTGATAGGCTCTATAATAGCAGCTTTCCCGGCCATACTGATAGCAGTGCTACAGTATAATGTCCTAAAGGGGTTTTATGTTGCCTTGCTTTATCTCGCAGTAAATACTCTATTCGGCAACATTCTGGAACCCCGCTTAATGGGTTACGGCTTCGGCGTTTCGCCCGTCGTCGTGCTTGTCTCTTTGATCTTCTGGGGGTGGGTGCTGGGCCCTGTCGGCATGTTCTTCGCCGTTCCGCTTACCATGGCTTTGCGCGGTTCCATAGAATCAATGCTGCGAGAGACTATGAAAGACTATTGAGCGTCACTTGATTCAAAGCATCCGACCATACGATTAAAACGTGGATCAGCACCGCAACAGGCATCTGCATATACGTCGGGTTGTTGTTTTTGGGCGTCGATTCGCCAATGCTCCTTGGCATAACGGCTTTCGTCCTTAACTTTGTTCCTGTGATAGGCTCTATAATAGCAGCTTTCCCGGCCATACTGATAGCAGTGCTACAGTATAATGTCCTAAAGGGGTTTTATGTTGCCTTGCTTTATCTCGCAGTAAATACTCTATTCGGCAACATTCTGGAACCCCGCTTAATGGGTTACGGCTTCGGCGTTTCGCCCGTCGTCGTGCTTGTCTCTTTGATCTTCTGGGGGTGGGTGCTGGGCCCTGTCGGCATGTTCTTCGCCGTTCCGCTTACCATGGCTTTGCGCGGTTCCATAGAATCAATGCTGCGAGAGACTATGAAAGACTATTGAGCGTCACTTGATTCAAAGCATCCGACCATTCATTAGCTAGTAACAATTCATACAAAATATTTAGATTTTTGTTTAGACTAAGCTTCACCCAGTTGCTGGTTATACAAAATGCCGTAATGCAATGATGGACACGCAAGTCGCAGATGTCTTCGTATTCTTATGAGAATATCACTTCCACACTATTGCAAGTGTGGAAGTGACTTC
>CAYOPG010000114.1:0-5465 GCA_964405775.1 uncultured Lentisphaerales bacterium | reverse complement strand
TTTTGTGCGTCTGTTCAAATGACATACCGCGGCATGCGGCACTTTTTAAGTTTGAAGGTGATTTTTTTGCGTGGCAAATGTATAATGACGAGTTATGCATGCCAGAGTAATACCCACCGGCGATTATTCCGCCAACTGCACTGTCGTATGGAACGAACCAGACAAGGTGTTCGTGATTGATCCCGGCGCTGATGCTGGGGATTTACTTGAATTTCTTCGAGATAACGGATTGACTCCGTCGGCGTATCTTTTCACGCACGGACACCTTGACCACCTATCCGCGCTACCCGAAATGCTAGCCTCGATGCCGGCTCCGGTTTATATGAACAAGAAGGATGCGCTGTGGGCGTTCACGAAGATAAATTTCATTCCGGGATATGTTCAACCTGAACAGGAACCGGAAATCCTTGTTGATGATATCATCGACGGGAGCATAATAGAGGCCGGTTCGCTAAAGGCCAAGGTAATCACAACACCAGGGCACACGCCGGGCGGTGTTTGCTACTTTTTCGAAGAGGAATCGCTGTTAGTGGCGGGGGACACGCTTTTCAACGGCTCTGTCGGACGCACCGATCTCCCGGGCGGGGACTGGGGTCTGCTTGCATCGTCGTTGTCTAAACTCATGGAGCTCAATGACGATGTCGTCGTCGTGTGCGGCCATGGCCAGAACACCACTATCGGCGCCGAACGGCGCGACAACCCCTACATCAACCAGTGAGTGAAAACGGTTCAGGGAAACAACAGCAAGGCACGAGAATGGACACGGCAGCAACAAGTATAAAAATAGGTGCGGATGGAATCGATGCGGCAAAGATTGTCGCGGAAATTCAGGCGAAAGTGGCAGAGAAGCGCGCTGCCGGAGTATACGACGAAGCGCGAGTTGCGCGAGCCGAGAAGAACAATTTGTTGACTATTAAGGATGACGAAAACTTTATGACGCAGTATTTCGTCTGTCTCCGTCAGATTTCTCAGGTTGATATAAACGATTTCGAGATTGTCGAAAAGCGCGGTGGCTTTGTGGGCTGTATGCTCGTAAAGGTGAAAAAAGTCATCTGGAGCCTGCTAAAATTTTACACGTACAGGATGTGGTCGCAGCAAAACCAGATAAATTCCCTTCTGCTGGCAGCGCTTGAGACGATGAATGATCGCCACAAGCATGAGGTGGATGCGCTAAAAGCCCGAATCAAAAAGCTCGAGGGTGGCGGCAAGCAATGAAGCTTGCATTCATTTGTCCGCGACTCCATGAGCCTGGTACTGTTGGTGGCGCCGAAACGCTGCTCTACAGTCTGGCGCGCGACGCAGTAGCCATGGGGCATGACGTGGAGTTCCTGACCACCTGCGCCAAAAGCCACTATACGTGGGAAAATGAGTTGCCGCAGGGGGCGTTTGAACGCGAGGGTATGACCGTGAGGCGTTTCCCCGTTAACGAGAATCGCGATGTAGGATCCTTCCTTCGAGTGCAGGAAATGGTAAGCCGTGGACAGGAGCTTACAGATGAAGAAGAGGATGTATGGCTGAGGCAGAGTGTCAACTCTGACACGCTGATAGCGCATATTCGCGAAAACGGAGGTGACTACGCGAGGGTTATAGCCGGACCGTACCTTTTTGGCCTTATAGAGGCAGCGAGCATGGCTGTTCCTGATAAGATGCTGCTTGTGCCGTGTTTGCATAACGAGCCGTTCGCCTGTGTGCGGCGTATTAGGAGGATGTTCGAGACTGTGCGCGGATTTTTGTTCAACACCGAACCGGAACAGGCTCTGGCGCACAGGCTCTACGATTTGAATACAAAGACAGAAGCCGTCGTGGCGATGGGGATCGAGCCGTTCGAAGGCGATCCAGATGCGTTCGCGCGCAAATCAGGAATAACAACGGACTACGTGCTCTACAGCGGGAGACGTGAACCTCTGAAGGGAACTCCGATCCTTATGGACTACATGGATTGCTTCAGAAGCAGGACAGGCCGGAACGTGGACCTTGTAATGACGGGGTCGGGGCAGGTTGACGTGCCTCCAGCGATGAAGGGGCATTTCCACGATCTGGGATTTGTATCGGAGCAAGAGAAGCGGGACGTTATGGCAGGTGCCGTTGCTTTCTGCCATCCGTCTGTGAACGAAAGTCTGAGCATTGTGCTGTTGGAAGCTTGGCTTGCCGGCACGCCAGCTCTTGTACATGCCAAAGGAGAGGTTCTGAAATGGCAGTGCGAATCGTCGAATGGCGGTCTCTGGTTTGCTAACTATCCTGAATTCGAGGAGATGCTGCTTCTATATCTTGATCAACCTCATATAGCGCGAGAGATGGCAGGTAATGGCAGAGAGTACACCATTCGCAAATATGCTCCGGCGGCTGTAAGAAAAAGATTTGCCGCCGCCTTGAAGGATGGCTAGTTTTTTTATTGTGTTCAACAAGGATTGGTAAAAATGGATTTTGTTCAAATCGCCACGAAGTACAGAAAAGTTGTTGAAGAAGAGCTCGCGAAGCTGTTCACGCCTGATGGGATAATCACAGACGCCGGTATTCCTGCAGATCTTGCCGAGCCGCTTAAATACTCCTTCATGACAGGGGGCAAACGCCTGCGTCCGGTGCTTTGTCTAGCTGCATGCCAAGCTGTGTCCGGCAAGTTTGACAAGGCTGTGCCGGCAGCTCTTGCCATCGAAGCTTTGCATACATACACGCTGATTCACGACGATTTGCCTTGCATGGACAACGATTTGCTGCGCCGCGGGCGACCGACAGTGCATGCTAAGTACGGTTATGCTCAAGGCGTACTCGCCGGAGACGCACTTCAGGCGGTTGCATTCGCTCTGGCACTAAAGACTCCCGGGGATGCAGAAGCGGTGCGTGCAGTCACAACGGAGCTTGCTCGGGCGGCGGGTCCGGCGGGGGTGATCGGTGGACAGTGGGTTGACGTGTGCTCGATGCCTCCACATGACAGAGCTCGTATCGAGTACGTTCACGAGCACAAGACTTCCGATCTCATTCAATGTGCCCTTGTTATGGGTGCCGGCGCCGCCGGAGCGAGCGATTCGCAGATAAAAGCTTTTCGTGAGTTCGGCAGAAATTTAGGGATCGCATTCCAGATTGTTGACGACATCTTAGACGCCGACGATCCAGCCAAGGCGGATGAAATGGGCATAATGCTAATCATGGATAAGTGCGCCGCACGTTGCCTCGCCTCGGAATACACCGCTAAAGCTCTTGCCGGACTCGATGCTTTCGCCACCGACGACAACGATAAAAATGAAGCTCTAAGCGTCCTTCGATCTCTTGTGGAAGGGCAGGTTTCGCGAAAAATCTAGAGGTGTCATAAGACCAAAAAGACACCTGCAATTCCTCTTCCCTGTTTCTTTCTAAAAAACGAATCATTCCGGTTTTTGGATTTTTTTCTTTCGGATCTGCTGGTGCGCAGAGCTTGACATCTCGAAACGCCAGGAGTAACCTTTCGATGAAGTTTTCACTTGCTGGAGAGAAATTATGAACGGACTAACATTGCTTGTCGGAGCTGTCGCCTTTTACGTGGTTGCGTACTTCCTTTATGGTGGCTTCCTAAGCCGCCTGTTCGGTCTCGACCGAGACCGTCCCACGCCGGCGCACACTCTGCGAGACGACATTGACTACGCCCCGACGAACCCCTTCGTGCTATTCGGTCATCATTTTGCGAGCATAGCGGGCGCGGGCCCCATCGTCGGACCTATCATGGCAATCTACTTCGGCTGGGCTCCCGTGCTGCTCTGGTTGCTTCTGGGCTGCATGTTCATCGGCGCCATGCACGATCTTGCGGCAATGGTCATGAGTGTCCGCAACCAAGGCCGCAGCATCGCCTCCGTGATAGAACATTACATCGGGTATTCAGGACGTCAGCTCTTTCTCGTCTTCTGCTGGTCGACACTGATTCTGGTTGTTGCCGTGTTCGCCAAGCTAGTCGCGGCAACTTTCGTCAGCAACCCGGCCGTCGCCACCTCTTCATTGCTCTTCATTGCAATTGCCCCTGTCTTCGGGTGGCTTGTATATAGGCGCGGACTGTCAATCTTCATGGGCACGCTTATTTTCGTGCCTCTGGTGTTTTTCTTCGTGTGGCTTGGCACAAAGATTCCTCTGGATATTGGTGCGTTTCTCGGCACCACCGGATCGCAAACCAAGACTATATGGGTTTTGATTTTGTTGATCTACTGCGCCGTCGCCTCGACTTTGCCTGTGTGGCTTATGCTACAGCCGCGCGACTACCTCAACTCTTACCTTCTCTACGGTATGCTTCTTTTCGGATTCATCGGGATAATCGCGTTCCGGCCGGAAATCCATGCGCCGGCGTTTGTCGGGTTTAAAGCGCCAAACTTTTCCGGCGTAGAGACATCGCTCTTCCCATTCGTATTTGTCACGATAGCCTGCGGCGCGTGTTCGGGCTTCCATTCGCTTGTGGCCTCCGGCACCACTGCCAAGCAGCTCGACAACGAGAAAGATGCAGTCCCGGTCGGATATGGAGCGATGCTGCTAGAGGGCATTCTCGGCGTAATCGCAATGATTTCCGTAGGATATCTAACACGCGAGCAGATCGTCGGAGCTGGCGGCACCGGAGATGCCGCGTCGCTGTTTGCGCGCGGTCTAGCCTCGTTTGGCACGCGCATCGGGGTAGGAGAGACGATCGGCGCCGTTTTTGTCTCCCTGTCTGTTTCCGCATTCCTGATGACATCGCTCGACACCTCGACGAGACTGGCCCGCTTCACGCTACAAGAGCTATTCTCGCCGCGGGCGGGCGTCGACGTCTCCACGACCCCGACTTCATCCCTCAGCCGAAATCCTGTTGCGGCTTTCTTCTCAAACATGTATGTAGCAACTCTCCTCTCGGTATTAGTTGCGCTATGGCTTACATTCGGCGAATCAGATCGCATCTGGCCGGTTTTTGGAGCCTCCAACCAGCTCCTTGCAGCTTTGACTTTGCTCGTAGCCTCGCTCTGGCTGATACGTCGCAGAGCTAAGCCGCTCGTGGCAATAATCCCCATGGTTATAATGCTCTCGGTGAGCTGCGCTGCGCTTTTGCAACTTGCCGGCGGTGAATTGCGAAAAGGCGGCAATATCGCTCTGGGCGTTATATGTGTGATTTTGCTTGCGTTAGCCCTCGTTCTGGTTCTTATGAGCGCGCGAGCGGTTGTGCTTGAGTTCCGCAAGGGGCGCGTCTCCGCATAAGCAGAGCCGTCTGTGATTTACCAGAGGATTCAGGCTTAACCATCGGAGTCAAGATTGTTGATGACATTCTGGACTTGAATGGTCTGCCAAGAGTGGATGTGCCTCATATCCTTGATGGGCAGCGATATTCGTGTCGTTGGCTGCCCACTGAAGGGTGAATCAGGTTCCTGATCAATCCCTTGCCTGAGATTAAACTCAATACTAGAGGCCAATAACCAACCTTAAGAAATGGGATAAACTTCCTGGAAAAACAGGAAGGTTTGTCTACTGAAATATCATATAATGAT
>CAYOPG010000113.1:0-5532 GCA_964405775.1 uncultured Lentisphaerales bacterium | reverse complement strand
GGGGGAAAGGGGGCGGCTTGCCCGTTTCCTGACCACTATGGGATGCTAGTGTTTGCTTTTCTTGCTTGCGGTGTGTATAATCGGCGGATATGGAAGAAACACGAAAGCCCGAGACCGTCAGCGCGCTTACAGCGCGGATCAGGGGGGTAATTGAGACCTCCTTTTCGCCAGGCGTGTGGGTGGAGGGAGAGATTTCGAACTTCAAGGTCGTGACCGGTTCCGGGCACGCTTATTTCTCGCTCAAGGACTCGGGAGCGCAGATTGCCTGCGCGTTTTTCCATTTCACCACGCACATGCCCCGCTCCGACATCAAGGACGGCGAGAAGGTGCGCGTACGTGGAGAGGTCACCGTTTACGAGCAGCGCGGAAATTACCAGATCATCGCGCGAAGCATTGAACGCACCGGGATCGGCGACTTGATGGTCAAGTTCGAAGAGTTGAAGCGCAAGCTGAAAGCCGAAGGGTTGTTTGATCGCGAGAGACGCCCATTGCCTGCTCTCCCGCGCAAGATCGGCATCGTAACATCGCCCACAGGCGCGGCAATACGTGACATGCTGAATGTGACCCGTCGCCGTTTCGCGAACATCCACATCGTCATCGCTCCGGCACTTGTTCAGGGTGCTGGAGCGGCGAAGCAGATCGCGGGGGGAATAGAGTTGCTCAACAACATGCCTGAGCCACCAGATGTTATTATCGTCGGCCGCGGCGGTGGCAGCATTGAGGATTTGTGGAGTTTCAATGAGGAGGAGGTTGCCCGTGCAATCCATGCTTCCGGCATTCCTGTAATATCCGCTGTCGGTCATGAAACCGATGTTACGATTTCGGACTGGGTCGCCGATGTGCGTGCGCCAACTCCTTCCGCGGCGGCAGAACTTGTCGTGGGGCGCAAGGAAGATTTCGAAAAGCGTTTCGCCACAATCAGGACTCGTCTTGTAAACGCTATTCGCAATGCCTTACGCCATGCCCGCTCGCGCATTGAAATATCTTCAGGCAGCCATGTGTTCCGCAAGCCTGAAACTCTTGTCCGTCAGCACTCGCAGAGAATAGACAACATCTGGCAGCGTATGGAATCCTCGCTGAAGGGCGGCGCTAAGGAGCGCAGGGCACGCCTCGACGCAGCGACCCCTCGGATGGTGGCCACGATCGGACGTTCGTTGCATGCGCTTCGCCTGCGACTTTCCGAGCTTAGTGGCGACGCCACGCATGGTGCGGGAACCGCACTCGCGGCGGGCTCGCACAAACTTGAAAATCTCTCTGCAAGACTTGATGCGCTCAACCCCGCAGCCGTGCTTTCGAGAGGTTACGCCATCGTGAAGAGCGAGGATGGTTCCATAATTAAGAGCACGACACAGGCGCACGCGGGAGAAAAAGTCGCGACTCAGCTCCACGACGGCGAATTCACCTCTATAATTTTGGATGGTAACGCCTCTTCGGCCAGACGCAAGACATCCCGGCGGGGGCCCTCTGTAGTCTCACATGATGTTGAGCAGCAGACACTCTTCTGAAACACCAGCAGTCCGCATGTTGGGCAGTGATTTGACGGCTTTTTTTAGTTTTTTAACAGATGCGATTTATCTTGCACCTATACATCCAAATAGTATAATCTGGTGGCGTTTTCTTCAGATGAAGAAGACTGTTTAAGCGCCCCCTGACAAGGGCAATAGAAAAGAAAAGTTACACAGATCAGGAACAATATGGATATCTACGTTGGCAATCTGGCCTACTCGACCACCGACGACTCCCTAAAGCAGCTATTTGCTGAATTCGGAGCCGTTGAATCAGCACGCGTTTGCGTGGACCGCATGTCCGGCCGCTCAAAAGGCTTTGGCTTTGTTGACATGCCCAATGAAGACGAGGCCAGAAAGGCTATCGAAGCAACCAACGGGCGCGAAGTCGACGGACGCGCACTGCGCGTCAACGAATCGCAGCCGAAGCCACGCGAGGAACGTCGCGGCGGTTACGGTGGTGGTGATCGCCGCGGAGGCGGGGATCGTCGCGGCGGCGGTGGCGGCGGCTCTCGCTGGTAGCGCGCGCCCAGGTTAATATCCTGCCGTTTGCGTAGACTAATTTGATTTGCGCAACATGGCGGGACAGCATTCGTTCCCGTCTATAAGCTTCGGCAGTGCTGGTCTTTAGGGCTTGCGCGGTGGACTTAGGGGCTTATGCCAGGGGCTCTCCCGAAAATGGAGGGCTTGGGGAGGACATCCTGTTGCAGGATGTCCTTTTTGTTTTCAGTTGCATCTGTTGTGTTTGTAACGTAGAATGATGACGGTTTTTCAATCTTTTAGCATGGAGATATGGCATGGCCAACGAACTTGATGAAATTACCGGTTCCGTTAACGCGCAGGGGCGTGACGTCAATGTTATAGAAAAGCAAATACCGGTGAAAATTGGTATCGGCTCGGTTGTTTTCGAGGTGTTGCTTTGGGTGCTTGGAATATTGCCCGGCGTGGTTTTCCTTTTCATGAAGATCAACGCGCGGAATTATTTCAGAAAACTCGAACAGAAGATACAAGCCGATGCTTCACAGATCGACAACTATCTGGAACAAAGGGTTCTGATATTGCAGAATGTGGCGCCGCTTGTGGAGAAGGCTATAGACCTCGACAAGGATGTCATGAAGTCTGTGGCGGCATATCGAGGAGGCAGCGCTCCGCACAGCGACAGAGAACGCAACGCCGTCTCGGGGCAGCTTGACCGTGCGTTCGGACGTCTGTTTCCGCAAGTTGAGGCATACCCCGAGCTCAAGGCTCATTCAGCCATCGCGGATGCGATGCGGCAGAACAGCTACCTGCAGAAGGAGATCACAGCCGCACGCGCGTTGTATAACGACACGGTTAACATCTGGAACACCGATGTGTTTTCCTGGCCGACAAAGATGATAGTAGCGGCGCGCGCGGGCTACACCACCCGCATACCATTCACTGCTTCTGCTGAAACGAAGGCCAGAGCCAGGGAAACCTTCTTTTGATTGAAGAAATCTACGAGCCGGTAACCCTCTTCCGCGACTCCCTCAAAGAGACGCACGCAACTAATACCTCCGAGTTTTTCGAGGAGCTTGTGCGGCGTTCCGGCGTCGATGAAGCCGCCAATGCAGCAAAGGTCAATGAGATCCACAAACTCGATAGCGAGATCGGTGCGCATGACGGCAGTGAGGCTTTTTTGAGGTTTGTGCGGAAAGTATTTTGGCTGGTGGCGGTCGCCTGCGTTATCTGCATAGTTGTTTATGCTCTTGGGGCAAATAACAGCAATGCCCCCTTCTCCCCGCAATGGGCTATGGCGGCATTCGTTGGAGCGGCCGGCAGCGTGTTCGCTGTGTTCTTTTGGTTGAACCCTCGCATCAAAACCATCAGGGAGGCGCTTCAAAGTCTTAAGGAAAAGCGCTCGGAAATGATTAACGAGGCATTGCTGCAAATGGCTCCCCTTAACAGGCTCTATGACTGGGATATGCCTGGAAAACTCGTTCAGAAGACGGTGCCGTTGCTACAGCTCGACCCATACATGACTAACGGCAGGCTTGAAGAGATACGCCGGACGTTTGGATGGAGCGACAGATTCAACACCAACAAGTCAGTCTTGTGCACGCTCAGTGGCCAGATCAACGGCAACCCATTCGTTGTGGCGGAAACGCTTGATTTCAGCATGGGAGCCAAAACTTATAGGGGATCGAAGTCGATTTCATGGAGAGAGAGGCAGACAACTACAGACGCGCAGGGAAGAAGGCACACATCCTATGTGACCAAACGCCAGACACTCTCTGCTTCGGTTACAAAACCCGCACCGGAACACTACACAAACAAGGTCGTGATCTACGGCAACGAAGCGGCGCCCACTCTCCGCTTCAGCCGCAGCCCGTCAAGTTTTTCAGATGACGGCGGCGGGCTGCTGGATAAATGGCGCAAATCACGCGAGATAAAAGAGCTCGAAAAATTTTCGAGGAATCTTGACGACGATTCGGGGTTCACGATGATGTCAAACAAGGATTTCGAAGTTCTCTTCCATGCCATAGACCGGAATGACGACGTGCAGTTCCGCCTTCTGTTCACTCCTTTGGCGCAACGGCAGATGGTGACCTTGTTGAAGGATAAAAGTGTCGGATACGGCGACGATTTTGCGTTTGTCAAAGACAACATGATAAACATGGTGTGGCCGCAGCACCTTTCCGATCTTGACCTTGCCGCGCATCCTCTGGCCTTCCATTCGTACGATCTAGCGGCGGCGCGCAGATTTTTCAATGACTTTAACAACGACTATTTCAGGTCTTTTTTCTTTGCAATGGCACCCGTGCTCACTATCCCGTTGTACCAGCAGCACCGGTCTCACTCCGATATTTACAAGGACGTCTACAGCCGCAGTCCATCATTCTGGGAACATGAAACAATAGCCAATATACATGGGCAGGATGAGTTTAAGCATCACCTGTCAGCTACACCAAACATACTGAAAACCGTGGTGCGCGAGAGCCGGGATGATGTGCACTTGGTGGAAGTTACGGCATATGGTTTTCGCACCGAACGGCACACGGAATTCGTAGACAAGTTTGGCGGTGACGGCAATTGGCATCAAGTCCCGGTGGACTGGGTCGAGTATCTTCCTGTTAGCCGTACTTCATCTATGGCCGTTCGCGAATCGGACGGTTTGTCGAGACTTGAGTACCAAGATGCATTATTCACACCCCAATGGCAGGATTTCTTCAACAAGTGGGATACGAGTCCAGCACGGACACTTTTCCGCCGTACCCTGATGTCGTTTATAGAGTCTAGAGCCTAAAAACCCATGTTCTCGTTCACGACGAGCACTGCGATGTCGCTTCGGGTGGGTTTTCGCTCCATAATAACGGTCACCTTGCAAATGCGATCTGGAGAATCGCAGTTTGCGCATATCCCCGTCTTTGCGCATGGGGTGTTTTTCGAAAGGCGTATGCTGTTGGGTGGAGCTGCGCATTTCTTTGCGCGTTCCAAGGCTTCGGCTACTCCTCCATCGACGATCTTGTTGCGGCCAGCCACCAGAATAATCTTCTCCGGCCCGTAAATGGTTGCGGCAACGCGGTTGCCGACACCGTCGATATTGACTATATCGCCCTCTGTGGACAGACCGTTTACACCTGCAATAAACACGTCGCAGATCTGCTGCCCTTTCATGGTCGCTTTTTTCTCTTCGGCGCTCAATTCGGGATCACTGTGGATGAGCAACTTGCCCCCGTTGGCGGCGAGCTTGTCGAATATATCAAGATCAACGACGGATTGCGAACCGCCAATGCCTATGGTTGTTGCGGCTGCTGTGGCGCGGATTATAAAATCAGCGGCATCGGCCGCCGTCTCGCAATACACGGCTTCAAACCCGCGTTTAGCCAGATTGGCGGCGGCTTTGCGACATATCAGTTCCGAAGTTTTTTTCAGGATGGCGTTGGTGTTGTCTTTTTTCATGCCCGACATTATAGCATATCGGCAAGTTCTTGGATATTATTGCATCGCCCGATGGAGCCGATTGCGTTGTTCATGGTATGCCTGTATTCATTGGGTGAAATTCATA
>CAYOPG010000112.1:0-5627 GCA_964405775.1 uncultured Lentisphaerales bacterium | reverse complement strand
CCTCGACCGCCGGAAGATGCAACGGGTGCGGCGTGGCCACCAAGGCCGCCTCGGCAACGCCGGCGGCAAGCATCCGCTCGACCGACTCGAAGGCCGGCACTCCGTGTTGCCTGCCGACCTCGAGCGCAGTTTCATGATGGACGTCCACCACAGCCGCCAGAGATATTTCCGGAACATCGTCGCGGATCGTCTGGCAATGCGCGCGCCCCATTGCGCCCGCACCGATGACGGCCATGCGCAGAGGTGGAGTTCTGGAGGCTGGCGATGTCATTTGGCGTTTCCCGCTGCGTGGCTTGGCTGGTCGAGCTTCAGCAATCGGATCGCGTTGCCGCGTGCGACTTTCTCGAAAACCTCCGCGCTTATCCTCCCATCGTCGCGCAGTCCTATCAGGAAATCGACGAGCGGGGTCGGAGTGTCGGGGCTGCAGATATCGGTGCCGAACAGCAGGCGATCCTGGAATTCCTCAAGGAACTTGACTGCGTATGCGGGATCGCGGTTGAGGGCGTTGAAGCCGCTCCCCGCCGACAAATCGCCGTAGAGGTTTGGATATTGGCGGAAGAGCTGCGGAACCACACCCTCGGCATCGATTGGATACTCGGGGTAGCCGTAACGGTCGTAAGGTCGGCGCAACTTCCCCATCTCGGCCCAGAATGTCTGGGAGTGACCCAGGAAGTTGAGCTTGGGAAAGGTTGCCAGGCTCTGCTCGAGCTGCGGCAGGCCGGGGTCGTCATAGAGACCGTACATGCCCCCCATCTGCGCGGCGATATGGAAGGTGAGCGGGAAGCCAATCCGCTCAACGTGGCGGAAAAGGTTGCGCACCATGGGATCGCGGAACGGAAGGTTGGCGGTGATCTCGCCGATTCCCTTACACCCCTGATCGAGGTAGAAGTCGAGGATATGCCCGAGCGGTGCATCCGAGGAATTGCTCATCGCGCGCGGATCGACGTTGCAAAACGGGATGAAGCGGTCGGGGAAGCGACGGCTGATTTCAACGATCTCCTGACTCGACTGCGGCTCGTTGACCTCGGGGCTGATAATGGGCAGCAGCACGGCGCGCTCGATGCCGATGGGATCGTAGCGCTCAATAAGCTCCTCAGGCGTGGCAAATGGCGGCTTGCCCCCACGGGTAGGCCCGGGGAGGGTGCGCACGTGAACATGTATGTCTATAAACATTTTGCAGCTCCTTTCAATGCGCCAGCTTGTCGGCCTGCTCTGCCACCTTGCGGAATGCCGCGGCGTATTCGGCGATGTCATCCGGGCGGTCTTTTTTGAACCAGGGGACACT
Source organism: uncultured Lentisphaerales bacterium (assembly GCA_964405775.1). Lineage (GTDB taxonomy): Bacteria > Verrucomicrobiota > Kiritimatiellia > RFP12 > UBA3636 > JAAZFF01. The sequence continues at coordinate 4,342 of CAYOPG010000112.1, read as the reverse complement.
GCAGGCGGAATTGATCACATTCTCCGAGACGGGCAGGGTGCCGGGCCCCTGACGCACGTCGCGCTGGCCGAACGCTATCATCGTCGGCTTCCCCTGGCGGAAGATGTCGGCCGTATGGAACATCGGATGCAGGTGGAGCGGGGCGTTGGCGCCCGGAGTGCATGTCTGGACGCCCTCGGCACGCACCGCTTCGCAAAAGCGCTGGCACGAGAGGCCCCCCAGCTCCTCGCTGCGATAGAGGCCGCGCGCCGCATACCAGCCGCCCATCGTCGACCCCGAGCCGCGCGGGGGACGGATGGCGCGGATTCCCGGCACCCCCTCCAGAAGATCCCAGAAGCGGTTCATGGCGGCGTCGATCTCTCGCATTCGCGCGTCGTAGTGCTCCAATTGCCCCAGTCCCAACGCCGCGGCGAGCTGGTTGAGGCGGTGCTTGTAGCCGCCGAGAGGCGCACCGATGTAGGGCTTGAGCTCCGCGAGGGTGATCTGGGCGTCGGGTGCGTTGAAGTTCGAGGGGACGCCGGTCCGCTCGTAGAACCCGTATGCGATGCACCGCTCGTAGATGGTCCGGTCATTGGTGACGAGCATGCCGCCCTCGCCAACCGGAAGGCTCTTGCCCGACATCAGGCTCATGGCGCCGACATCGCCGATGGTGCCGCACTTGCGCCCCTTGTACAGCGAACCGTGGGCGTGGGAATTGTCTTCTATCACCTTGAGGCCATGACGGCGCGCGATATCCATGATCTGATCCATCTCGCACGGATGGCCCAGGTAGTGAACCACCAAGATCGCCCTGGTGCGCGGCCCGATGCGGTGCTCGATGTCTGCGGGGTCGATGCAGAGCGTGTCAGGATCGCTGTCGGCAAAGTTGACGGCAACGCCCAGCGTCAACGCCTGCGCCGCGCTGGCCCAATACGTCTGACCGGGGCAGATGATCTCGTCGCCCGCCGCAAGGCCGCACGCCCACATCGCGGAGCGGATGGAATCCGTGCCATTTGGGAAGGTAAGGGCAAACTCCGAACCGATCCAGGCGGCAAACTCACGCTCGAATTGCTTCGAGACGGCGTTGCCGCTCATGTCGCCGCTGCGCAGCACCTCAAGCACGGCCGCCTCGTCTTCAGAGGTGATTATTGGCCATGTAAAAAGATTGCCCGGATCACGCGTTACCGCCTTGGGTCCGCCGTTGATTGCCAATGTCTCGGTTGTTGACTTCATGCGCAGCTCTTTCTCTTGTGGTTTGATTGTTCATACGTCGGCGTTCATGTCAATTTTCGATTTCAGCCTGACGGAAGTTTTATGCCCCCTATTATACCGTAACGCCAATCTGCAAACCACCGCAAACGACTATGGCTTCCTGCTCTCGACCTATGAAATCCGGCTATCGCGGAGCATCGTGGAAACCTGGCGCGAATCCCCCGCCGTTCTTTCCGCGCTTGATTACCGCCGCGCAGTGGCTTAATATTATGCGCATGAAAAAGCAACGTGCCAAGCGCGAGTCCATCCTCTACAACAAGGAGGATCTGCCGCTCTACATATCGTGGTACCGGGACAAGGCCAGCGTGGCGCTGCCGATCGCTTATCACCCCGAGATTGAAATGCATCTGGTGCGAGGCGGGTCGGCCGTCTACACCGTGCATGACCAAAAACACCTTCTGAACCCCGGCTCCCTGCTTGTCATCTACCCGAACGAAGTCCACACGTTCATCTCGGAAAAGCCAGAAACGGTGGTCGACAAAGTCACGTTCGTGTTTCCGCCAGGGCTTGTCGGCCTGCCATCCTCCGGCCGTATTGCCGGCTACCGTGACGTGCGCCATCTGAACCTTGCGCCCACGGAGGCGGCGGCCATTGCGCGCATCGCCAGCGACATCCAGGGCGAGCTTGACAGGCAGCCCATGGAATGGGCGGCAATCTGTCGGCTTCGGCTGCAGGAGCTTATCATCATGCTCAAGCGTGCGGCGGGCAGCGGCGTGGCGGCGGAAACCGCGCACCCCGCCGTTGCCCGGGTGCTGGAGATCATCGGCAGCCGCTTCGCCGAATCCCTTCCGTCCAGCAAGCTGGCAGATGCTACGGGGCTTTCGGAAAGCCGCCTGCGCCACCTCTTCTCGGAGCACATGGGCATCGGCATCAAGCAGTACACCACTCAGCTTCGCGTACTGAAGGCGTGCGACATACTTGCTGCCGAGCCGGAGCTCAAGATCGAGTCTGTAGGGCACTCGGTGGGGTTCAGATATGTTGCCGACTTCAACCGCGCCTTTGTGGCGCGCATGCGAATTACGCCCTCCGAGTATCGCACTGCACGCGCACGATCCCGTAGCGCGAGCAGGCATCAAGCGGTATGACGAGTTCAAAAGACGAGTCTCCCGCCACAATGCCAACCTCGACATCCTCGGCGCCGTCCGGTGAGAACAGACGCGCCTCCTTCGGCACATGCCGCATGTTGAACCGGCAGACGATTTTTCCGGAAGCCGGCCGCGGGAACTCGACCTCAGACTTCGGCGCTCCGTCCGGCAACAGGCTGAGCCCCGAGAGATTCAGCAGATGCAGAAAGAGCTCGTCATCGCGCTCGTACAGCGTGAAGAACCAGCCTGCGGCATCCTGATCCGGCACCAGCAGACCCGCTGGCAAGCCGGCTATCCATTGTTCAACCGCCGTCCCTTCATACGCCTGCGCCTGCAACCGCAGGACGCCTTCGCCAAGTCCCTGAAGAAGCGCGTCCGTTCGTGCCGGGAGCCTCGCCTCCCCCTTTTCATCCCTCGTTCCGCAGTCCCCCGCAAGCGTCAACTGACCGCCACTCTTGACATAAGCCGCCAGACCTTCGAACTCGGATTCGGACAGTGCGGTGGTTGCCGGCAGAACAAGTGCCTTGAACCGCTCTGCCAGTCGTTTTCCCGCCTCGTGCCCCTGCAATGACTGCTGCATAATGGTGTCGCACAACACACCACAGGCGGACAGTTTGCGTATCCAGCCCATGTAGGCATTCTCGTGTTCGTCCGCCTGTTCTCTCGATGCGAAGCTGCGAGTGGCGGGGGAAAAAACAACCCCCACATCGGCTACGGCACGCGCTGGCCGGAAGAGATTCTCGTGCTCCTTTTCCCAGAGCAGCGTGCCCTGCAGGTGCGCTTCGTCGTCGTGCTTCTTTCTGGCCTCCTCCTCGCTGCGCGCCGCAGTCCGCTTGCACACCCAGCTCTGATGTCCCCAGGCTTTCTGCAAAGCCCAGCACAAGAAAAACTGAAGTGGTGATTCGGCATAGGCAATCGAGACCAGAGGGTCAGGGGTCGCCACGTCAAGCGCGTGCGCCGCCTCTCCCCGCAGGAAACCTGCCGCCCACGCAATAGCGCGATAAGGCATTTGGTGCGCAAAGTATTGATGGCATTCGCGCAACGGCGCAACCGTGACCATCTCCATGTTTACGGTGTTGCAGCCGCGGACAAGATCATCGTACACAAGCCCCAAATCCGAGACGACTCTGGACGATGTGGACGAGCAGCAGGAGAATAGAGGACGCTCCGGCCCAAGGGTCGCCTGCATTCGCACAAAATGATCCCCCATGCTGCGCTGTCGCATGGCGAGCCATTCACGAAAGTCGGGGTTCTCTGTATTGCCCCAGAACGAGGCATCCTCAGCATCCGGCAGGCGTAGGCCGCATTCACGCAGAAAACGCTCCCGGCAATGCACACAGGCGCAGGAATAGACGCCGGGATAGAAGACGAAATCATCATCCATCAACCCGTCGATGCCCGCCTCGTCGAACAGGTTCAGCGCGTATGTTCTTGAAGCCCGGTCATAATCGGGATTGTTGGGGCAGAACACATTGCACCTGTATGGCTCGAAGTAAACCGCCTCTCCCGTGCGCACATCGACGGTGCGCCACGAGTCCCTGTCAGATCCCGCATACCGGAATCCACGACCGAAGTGCCGGTCGCGCGGCTACCCACCAATTGACCATCCAAGTACATGCGTTCTTCGTATCGCTCAGATACATAAGCGATGTGATAGGGCTGGTACAGGCTCAACGCCAACCCTGTGACAGTAAAGGCACCACTACCGCGCGGCGCGTTGTATCCGAAGGCGGTATTTGTCCCGACTCCCAGAATTCTGTGTTCATGGCCGGGTGTCCACTCGGTGAAAACGGCACCTGTCCCACAATGTGCAGGTGTGAAGATGACAATGGCCTCATAGGTGAAACTGCCGCCGTAAGGCGTCTGACCATCGATTTGGACGGAATCGGTGGCGGCATCGAAGAGCAAATAATTCGCTCGGGCATGAGTAGCGAAGATCGAACTCAACAAGAAGACCAGCATCCGTTCTCTGATCGTAACTATCATTCTGATTCTCCATGCGAACG
>CAYOPG010000111.1:0-5669 GCA_964405775.1 uncultured Lentisphaerales bacterium | reverse complement strand
TAGCACCGGGTTGCCAGTTGGTTCCTGAGTTGCTTCTAAACAATGCCGCCGTGGCAGACTCCTCCGTGCCGGTGGCAGATACTGCAAAGCCGGTGGCGACTGCGATCCAGAAAGGGTATGGGCGACAGTTTTTTGCCACGCTAAAAGCGCCGTCTGATGCCAAAACGGGAATCTATGTCTCCGAATTAAAGCTTGTCGCAGAAGGTCGCACGGCCGGTTCTTTGCGGCTCAATGTCCGCGTATTGCCTTTTACGCTCCCACCGCCAAAGACGCGTTACAACATTCAAAAGCGATACCGGGTTCTGATAGCTTGTGCCGGTGGCTTGACGCGCCTACGCGGCCTTGACGGCGTCGCGAACATTGTCTTCCATCAAGTGGGTAACACGGGGCAGACGAAATTTGAGAATTCCGATTTCGGACTGTATGCGCTGTTGCTGACGGGAGAACCTGATAGACGTGCGGCATCAAGCCGCCACGCCGCTGGAGAAGAAGTCGTCGCGTTTACGGCACCGTACCCCGGAGCGGAGAATCCCGAGAGGTGGCGCCGTGCAAAAGGGGTGTTGCCATATTGGGCAGACTACGACGGTGCCCTCATTCCAGGTGTCGTTGATGAGCAGCACCCGTGGCTGGATCCTGAAGATGGGGCAAGGCGGTCTCGCAGTCTGCTGTATGACACAGGCGAAGGATTTATTCAAACTTTAGCATGGGTTGCGGTCATTGAGGCTGTTGATGACGTGCGGTACTTTACGCTCCTCTCAGATTTGACTGGCAAGGCAATTGCTTCCAAACGCTTCGAGACTATACACGAGGGTAAAAAAGCAGCTCATTGGTTTGAACTAGTCGATAGCGAATCAGTCGACTTGGACACATTGCGCCTTGAGACGATAGCCTGGATTCTAAAACTACAATCCGTGTTGGATGCGGAGAACGGCAAGATCCGATGAAAAAAACTCACACAACAGCCGCAGTTTTGTTTTTGGTAATCGGGGGCGTATGCTTCGGGGTACCACCTCGTTACGAGTGCCAATGGGAGAGTGGGGGCTGGAACAAGTTGATGGGCGGGTCGTCGCTGGAGACGATCTCGCAGATCGTATCCAAGCGTCCCGAGTCGTTCGACGCAAGATTTTCTCCGGCCGGGTCATCGACTGGAACAGAAACTGGGGGCTCGATCGGGTTCATGGCTGCCTGCAACGGAACTGGGTTGCTGCTCGCAGTCCGTATGGAAGACGAGGATGTTGAATGGCTCAGTTTTGTTCTGCAAGCCGTGGAGGCGCCGACAACAGCGATCCCACCGCCATACAAGCTGAAGCTCGGTATGCGCCGGCCGGCTGATGATCAGACTCTTGTACCTTTCAACGTCCCGCTGCATAACAGCGAGCGTCGTCTTCGCTATGAATATCCAGTTGAGGAGATTTTGAGCTTTTCCCCCAGGCTTTCGCGTCCTAGGCTGTCCAGATCCGTCTCCGTATGCCATTTCCCGCTGGAAAATGGCGGTCGATGGGTTTCATGTTTTCTGCCGTGGGGATCGATCCCGGAGTTCATGCCCGGGGCGGATGGTATAACGCGTGAATGGCGGCTCGGTATAGCATGCGGCGGTGAAAGCGGAGTGCAGACCTGGGGCGGCGTGGAAGATGGCTGCGCCGGCGGAATTCTTAGGCTGCCGAAGTTCTCTGAGTCGCAGCTTGCGGACGCAAGGCGCCAGTGGATGATACTTGTGGGCAATCCGGGGGAACGCTACAACCAAGCGGTTAATGACATACGCTCCGCATGGATCCATGCGGGTCGGAATGCGTTCTTTGGCGACAAAGCGGTCTCTGCATCTTCGTGGGAAAAGGGAAGCTCAAACGGAGATAAGGTCTTCTACGAACAGATCGTCGAACCGTTGATCGCGGGCAACGCGGAATTGGCCAAAGCATTCACTAGGCCTTCCGCAACGGTGGCAGAGCCAACTGTGCTGTCGATGAACCCCGTTCGTCGCCAGGATCATTTAAAGGCCATGGGCCGGCTGATCGGCGTGGTTGATGAGGTTGAGACTGCGCGGCGCGAGTTCCTCATGGACCGGCTTTTCGGGCGTCCGTTGCCAGAGTTAGATGATGCATCCAATGATGCCGGTTCCGCAACAGAGCCAGAAATCCGCCTCGACCTTGAATTCCGCCGCCCAGTTGATTTGGACAGTCTGCTGGAGGGACCTGCGTTATGAAATTTTTCTCTATGTTTTACGCGTCTCTTGCCATTACCTGCGCGGCAGCAGTGGCGTATGCCGACAATGTTCCTGTTGTGGATTTGTCGTTCGATCCGGCTTCTGGTGCTCCTCGAGTCCTTGAACTCGGAGCTGGCGCGCGTGTAGGTGAAATGTCTGCGCCGAGCGGGTCGGGCACGATTGCATGCGACGGCACCGCTGCCGCCACATGCCAATTCCGCGGTGAGGCGATTCCAGCCGGGACCTGGGGTGACGCCGTTTCGGCCAGTCTTTGGTTTCGAGTAAAGGATTTCCACGATGGCAAAATCGGGCTCGGCTGCTCCGTCAAGAAGGCGGCAGGGTGGGGACTCAGCCACCTAGATGTGAACGTAAAGACTGAAACCAGTGTCTTCGGAGACCAGTCGGTCGGCACGGGAATAGACCGCGAGATAGTACCTGGGCGGTGGCACCATTTGGCGTATATATATTCGGCATCAAACCGAACGTTTAGAGCGTACTTTGATGGGCGGATCCAGTCGGATTACCGTGTGGGGCACGACGTGCCAACACGAGTAAAAGACCTTCCGGGGAAGTTCGGGGAGAAATTCAGGGGCGAGTTTGCAGATGTGCGTATCTGGAACAAAGTAGTAGAAGATGCCGTCCTTCTCGATTTCACTCCATCCGACGAAGCTGTTGCCGATGTCGCCAGGCGCTTTAGAGAATTATGCGACTCTTCGCGCCACCCGGCTTTTCGCAACTGGTGTGAAGCTCGGATATCTGAAGCCAAGTCTCTGCATCAAGATCGGCCGACGACTGTACAACGTTGGCAACGGCTTCAGGACGCGCTGGATCTCGCGCCACGCCTGGCGTCCTGGGCCGGCGAAGTGCCGGATGGTTCGCTGCTGGCTTCGGCTCCGTTGATGTGTTTGCAAATCAATCCATACAGCTATGAGAAACGACTTCCATTTGTCGCTCCTTTTGACGGACATGTGTTGGACAAGTTGCACATCAGGGCCGCACAAGGCGAACATGAGGCGATTTCGTTCATGTTGTTCCCTTTTAAGGATCTCGATGGGTTTGAACTGAAGGTATCAGACCTCAAGTCTGACTCCGCAGTGCTGCTATCAGAAAGCGTGGATCTTCGTGTGGTCAAGGTGTGGTATGCGCCATCGCTTTCATGGGACACATATTTCGCTGGTGGACGAGAGTTCCCAAAACTTCTGCCTGAGTTGCTGTTGCACGACGATACGTTGGTTCGTGTCGATGAGAATACGCGACGCAATTTACTTAGGATTGATTATCCGTCTGGTTCCCGTTACGTTGACATAAGTGTGCCAGGAAGCACAGAGCAGGTTGAGTCCTTCAATTACGTTATGGAGCCAGTCGCCGACAGCAAGGCCCTTCGGCCATTGCCTTTGGAGGCGGGGAGCTTTAGGCAGTTCTGGCTCAAGGTGAGCGTCCCCGCGGACGCCGCGCCAGGCGAGTACAAAGGCGTGGTCGCCATGGTTGCAGGCGGTAATGAAGTCGGCCGTTTTCCGATTTCGATCGAAGTTCTGCCGTTTTCGCTTCCGCGCGCCCGGACCCGCTACGACCTTTCTCGTGAATACATTGGAGGCATGATGCATCACTGCAGTCTTGCCGATCACATTGCCATGGGCAAGAGCCGTGCTGATGCGGAGAGGCGGTTATTGGCAGAGTTCCAGAACATGGCCGAGCACAACATTTTGTATCCATTTGGACCTTCGTTCGACGACCCCGAGCGCGACGATCTAGCCGTGCGGCAGTTGGAACTAATGCGCGAGGCGGGTATGCCAAGAACGCTGATCTTTGGCGGCTCCGCCATGGATATGGGCTGGTACAGCTCGGATGCAACGCCGGAAAGCGACCCGGAAGGATTCAGCACGGCTATAGAACGTTTCCATGAGCGTATCGAGAGGCAAATGAAGCTCTGGGATCTGCATGTGGGTCACCGCAATGTGTTCTTCAGCGGTGTTGACGAAGCCGGCCCAGGGGGCGTCCGGCGTCAATTCCCGTTCTTTGCCGAAATCAAGCGGCTCGGCGCACGCATATTCGTCACGTCCGGGGATTTTAAAGACGCGGGTTTTGCGGTTGATGCCAATGATCATCCCGCAAGCATCGAGCCTGCCGCGGCCGCGCAGTGGCATTCCACAGGCGGGCGGCTGTTCTCCTACGCCGCGCCATTCACTGGGCCTGAGAATCCGGATTTGTGGCGCCGCACCAAGGGAATGCGCCTTTACATGGCGGATTATGATGGACTGGCCGAATATATTTTGTATGAGGGTCATAACATCTGGAATGAGTTCGTTTGGGGAAGTGGATATAAAAACTTCAACATCGTATATCCGACTCGTGACGGCCTGGTCGACACCGTGGCCTGGGAGGCACTCCGCGAGGGATTCGACGACGTCCGCTATGCCACACTTTTGCGCTTGCTTGCGGCTGAAGGAGTAAAATCGTCTGACAATGATTTACGAGACACGTCGCGCAAGGCTGTCGAGTGGCTGGAGGGCTTTGATCCCGAGACTGCAGACTTGGATGAGATGCGTAGCCGGATGATAGACTGGATTCTTCTTATGCAACGCGATCTTCCAGGATGGAAACTGCCTGTCGAGGCTTTTGCCGAATCTTCGGCTAAATCGTTGTCACACCCCGTTAAGACATCTGATGAGGCGGCGTTGGAAGAGGCAAAGCTGCTTATGCAACGCAACGAGTACGATCGCGCAGTTGTGGCGTTGCGACAGGCGGCGGAGAGGAACGGGGCGTCCGTGGAAGATCGCATAGAGGCGCTTACGCGTCTCGGCGAATGCCACCGTGCGCTTCGCAATCGCCCGCAAGCTCTGAAGTCTTACGAATCCATTGCCAATATTCGGGAAGCCAATAAATTGCAGCGCGGACGCGCTTTCTTGGCGACTGCCGCCACTTGGCTGGCACCAGTTGAGCGCGATGCGCGTCGTACGGAAGAAGAGCTTCGACAGGCAAGGGCGGCATTGGAGAGGGCTGAAGCCGGTGGAGCAGTGCCCGTCGGGGACATGGCCAAGGCATGGCTTGACTTCGCCCGTGCGCTTCGCGAGGCGGGCTCACTAGCAGACGCAGCCGAGATATGCCGCCGCATTGCAGGTATAGAGCGTCTTCCTGCTAACATTCGTGGCGAGGCGAATATCCTTCTAGGAGATTGCCATAACGATCTAGGTGAATACAAAATGGCCGTTTATAGCTATGAGCAGGCGGTAAATTCCAATGCCGGGACCGCCCTGCGTAAAATAGCCGCGGCCGCTCGAGCAGCGGGTGATTATAGCCGGGCACAGGCAGCTTATTCCGATTTAATCCCCCTCACGGGCGGAAAAGACATGAAATGGGTGGCACGGCAGTTGAAAGTGATGACAGAGGTTTCCAAGCCGGCCGTTGAAATCCGCCCGGAGAATCTTAACCTCAGACCGTCACTTGATGACGATGAACTAGACCGCCTCCT
>CAYOPG010000110.1:0-5735 GCA_964405775.1 uncultured Lentisphaerales bacterium | reverse complement strand
CCCTGAACCGTTTTATCCTTGCTTTTTTTGCGATTTTGAGGCTTAATGTGCTGTTCCAAATTTGTTCGGAGACAATTAAATGAAAATATTCGAAGGCAAACTTCTAGCGCAGGGCAAAAAATTCGGCATAGTCGTCAGCCGCTTCAACAGCTTCTTCACAGACCAGCTCCTCAAGGGCGCGGAGGACTGCCTTCTCAGGCATGGCGGCGCAGAGGACGACATCTCGGTAGTGCTCGTGCCGGGTGCCGCGGAGATCCCGTTGGCCGCACAGCGTCTTGCCAAATCCAAGAAGTTCGACGCCGTTATAGCGCTGGGATGCGTTATACAAGGCGCTACGCCACACGCCGAGCTCATCAACACACAGGTTGCCAGGTCGCTATCCGGCATCGGTCTGCAGTACAACTTGCCAGTCGTAAATGGCCTGATCGCAGCAGACACGATAGAGCAGGCTGTTGAACGCTCTGGCACAAAAGCCGGCAACAAAGGTTGGGATGCGGCTGCCGCCGCCATTGAAATGGTTTCGGTTTTCGACCAGATCTAAAGCAACGGAGCCATAACAACCAGACATGTCCACGAGACGCGAAGGCCGTGAATGGGCCGTGCAAATACTTTTCCAGCTCGACCTCAACCCCGACAGGGAAAAGGATCCTGCGGAGCTTTTCAAAGAATTCTGGGATGGCCAGATACGCCTGCGCGATGACAAAGCATCGGATTTGCAGCCTCCGGGGCCCATACGCAGTTTCACAGAGGAACTCGTAGGTGGCGTCATGAAGCGTCAAGAAGAGATAGACAAGCTTATCTCCTCCAATGTAAAAAACTGGGACATAAAACGCATCGGCACGGTAGAACGGAATGTTCTGCGATTGGGTATTTTTGAGCTTTGCTTTGCGCGAGAAAAAGCACCGCAGCCGGTAGTAATCAACGAAGCCGTGGACATCTCCAAATTTTTCGGCACGCGAGAATCGGGCAGGTTCGTGAACGGGATTCTAGATAAAATCGCGCGATCATACAATGCGGAGAAAACCGAGCCGCAGGAGTGGTCTCCGGCGCAATGATTTCGTTTCAAAATGTCAGCATAAATTTCGGCACTCAGGACGTCCTCAGAGATGTGTCGTTCAAAATAAACAAGGGCGAGAGATGCGGCATAATCGGCCCCAACGGCGCTGGCAAATCTACTATCTTCAATCTCATATCGGGTGAATCCAGCCCAGAGCGAGGTGCTGTTCTATTCGAAGGCTCAAAACCCACGATTGGACATCTGCACCAGCAACTGAACAAGTGGAACGAAGAAGACACACTGCTTTCTTATACGTTGCGGGCCTCGAAGCGTTTGAAGGAACTCGAGCGCGGTATCCACGCCATCGAGAAGGAACTGCCGGACTTACCAGTGGATTCGCAAGAACGCAGTCAATCCCTATCAAAACTCGGAGATTTGCAGACTGAGTTCGAGCACCTCGGCGGCTACACTATAGAAGCGCGCGTCAAAGAGGCGCTGTGCGGCCTCGGATTCCAACCGGATAAGCTTGAACACCCATTTTCGGAGTTCAGCGGAGGATGGAAGATGCGCGCCGAGATGGTACGCACGTTCGTTGCGCAACCAGATTTGCTGATGCTCGACGAACCATCCAACTACCTCGATCTGCCGGCAGTAGAATGGATGCAACACTATCTGCGCGAATACCAAGGCACGCTGCTGATTATCTCACACGACCGGTATCTGCTGCGAACACTGACGAACAGCACCATCGAAGTGGATGGCCGCACCGTAACCCGCTACAACGGCGGATACGATTTTTATCTTAAGGAGCGCATTCAACGCTACGACACCCTCGTCGCTGCCAAACGCAACCAAGATAGATTGCGCGACCAGATGCAGCGCTTTATAGACACTTTCCGCTACACCCCGTCGAAGGCTCCTCAAGTTCAATCACGCATAAAGATGATCGAGAAGATGGAGGAAATCGTCGTGCCGCGTCAAGCATCCTCCGCCGGGAAAATACGCCTGCCCGATTTTCACCATTGCGGCACCACCGCTCTCACGCTTAAAAACACGGGGTTTTCCTACGATGGATCAAACTGTATATTCCGCGACGTCTCGTTCGAAATAGGACGCGGCGAACACGTGGCTCTGGTGGGATTCAACGGGATGGGCAAAACAACACTTGCACGCCTTTTCGCAGGCACACGGGCACCCACAGAGGGCGAGGTTATTTTAGGCCACAAGGTAGTACCCGGTTATGTATCGCAGGACATTTCCGAAACGATCCCGCCGGAACGTTCTCTGATAAACGTGGTGCGTCTGGAAGACGCCACTCTGACAGAAGCCTCCGCCCGAACGCTTCTCGGAGCGTTCGGATTCAGCGGCGACGACGCTTTTAAAACCGCCGGAGTCCTTAGCGGCGGCGAAAAGATCAGGCTTGCCTTCGCGCGCATCTACGCGGCGAAACCCAACATGCTGGTGCTTGACGAACCGACAACCCACCTCGACATAAACGGGCGCCGGGCACTGGAGGAAGAGCTCGTCAAATACGAAGGCACCGTGATCATCGTAAGCCATGACGTGGAATTTGTACGCGCCGTAGCCGAGAACATCATAGAGGTCTCCGACAACGTAGTGCGAAAATTCCCCGGCGGTTACGATGATTTCCGCGAACGCCTGAACAAGGAAAATAAAGATCCGCAACGACAAGGCGGAAACGAGATATCAATAACCGTCAACTCAGATGGCAAATACGATTCGTCTGACACCCCCCAGACGCTCAGCAAGAAAGAGCAGCGTAAACAACGCGCACTCGAAAGGGAAAAGCTCAAGCCTCTACTGACTTCCCTCAAACGCCGCGTAACGGCTGCCGAGGAGCGCATAGAGAAACTCGAGAGCGAACAGGTTAAGCTCGTTGAGGAACTTTCTGCGGACGGTGATGCCAGACCTGACTTCGAAAACATCAACCGCCGCCTGTCTGAGATCCAAAAAGAGCTGGCCACTGTCAACACCCTCTGGGAGCAGGCGGCGTCTGAACTAGCCTTCCTAGAAGCTGAATAAGAAGGTCTATTTAGGACTGAGTTTCTGGCCTTCCGGCGTGTCTTTCACGACCCATCCGAGATTCGCAATCTCATCACGGATGTGATCTGAATCTGCCCATTGCTTAGCCTTGCGCGCCTCCGCCCTCTTTGCAACCAGCGCTTCGACCTCGGCAGGAACGGATTCTTCTGCCCTAAAAATCAAATTGAGGACGCGATCCATTTTCTCCAGCGCACGCATTGCGTGGGCGGCCGCACAGGAGTCGAGCGTGCCTGCGAACTCGGCTTTATTGCCGCTTCCAATAAGAGAATAAAGCGAAGCTAGCGCCAGAGGAGTATTCAGGTCGTCAGCCAGTGCTTCTCCAAAAGCATTCAAGGGTTCGGATACCCATAAGGGTGAATCCCCTGTCGGCTTGGAGTCCCCCGCCCTCGCAGAGGCAAGTCTCACGAACTCATCAACTCTGGAAAGAGCTGTATGAGCGGCCGCAATCGCGTCGAAGGTGAAATTTAGAGGCTGGCGGTACTGTCCCGCCAAAAGTACGTAGCGTATTTCACGTCCATCGTAGCCTTTTTCCTTCAAGTCTCTAAGCGTATAGAAATTGCCAAGAGACTTTGACATCTTTTCACCGTTAACGCGCAGATGTGCACAATGCAGCCACGTATGCACAAAAGGCTTGCCGGTGGCACCCTCAGACTGCGCTATTTCATTCTCATGGTGCGGGAACATATTGTCTATGCCGCCTGTATGGATGTCGAAGCTCTCTCCGAGGTATTTCATAGACATTGCAGAACACTCTATATGCCAGCCAGGTCGTCCGCGCCCCCAAGGTGAATCCCATACAACATCGCCATCGTCCTCATCCCAGGCCTTCCAGACGGCGAAGTCGCCGACAGCGTCCTTATCATATTCATCGTTGGAAATGCGCACACCCGAACGCATGCCTTCGCGATCCAGATGTGCAAGCTTGCCGTATTCAGGAAATTTCGCCACGCTGAAATAGACCGATCCGTCATCGGACTTGTAGGTCAATCCCCGCTCGAAAAGCCTTTCGATAAGCTCGATTACTTCAGGAATATGATCCGTCGCGGCAGGGTAATGTTCGACCGGTTCGATGCCCAAGGTCTTCAGATCGGCGAAAAAAGATTCTTTGTACTTTTGCGTGTACTCACGCAACGTGACCTTGTTCCTCATAGCACCGCGGATAGTTTTGTCGTCCACGTCAGTGAGGTTCATCACCTGCGTCACTTCGTATCCGGCGTATTCAAGCGCACGTCTGAGAATGTCTTCAAAAACGTACGCCCTGAAATTCCCGATATGGGCATAATCGTACACGGTCGGACCGCACGTATAGAGCCCCACCTTACCCGGCATGAGCGATTTGAATTCCTCTTTTTGTCTTGTCAGTGAGTTATAGAATTTCATGGCAATAAGGGGATAATTAATTTAGTCACTTATGGTCGCTACGGCCATTGCGGAGATCCCCTCGCGTCGACCGATTGCACCGAGACCCTCAACGGTCGTGGCTTTGACTGATACGCATTCCCCCCCAATCCGCAGGGCATCAGAGATATTGGCGCGCATTTTGTCTATGTGGGGAGCTAGTTTAGGAGCTTCGCACACAATCGTTATATCCACATTGACGATACCCCATCCAGTCCTGCATATACGTGCCACCACGTCTCGCAGAAGTTCCACGCTGTCCGCGTCCTTCCAACGGTTGTCGGTGTCTGGGAAAAGCTTTCCTATATCGCCAATTGCGGCGGCCCCCAGTATTGCATCGATCAGGGCATGCGTGGCAACATCGGCGTCAGAATGCCCAAGAAGTCCGACATGGTGTGGGACGACTGCCCCGCAAAGAACTAGTCTTCTACTCTCAGCAAATCGATGTGCGTCAAAGCCTATCCCCGTACGGATCATCTTCTGATGGCTCCCGTCAACCGATTATGGTTTTCACCAAAACGAACAACAAATAAATGGCAAGAACGGAGGCTAGAAATATAAGCACAATCCAGAAGGATCCGCCTTTTTTCTTCTTTTTGAAACTTGACGGCAGCACTTTGACTGTCTTGGACGCCGTAATGTTCAGCGTAGGTGGACCAGAGCGTGGTCGCGCGGCAGCAGGCTCGGTAGCTGGCGCTTTTACAGGAGTGACTTTCTGCACAATAGAGGCCTCGCCTCCCGCAACTGCAGCGTTGGCGTCAGGACGTATTGGCACGTCTTCGCCTAGTAGTACCATCTGCACATCGCCCAAAACGATGTTATCACCCCTGTAGACCTTCTGCTCTCCAGTGAACTTTATGCCGTTCAGAAAAGAACCATTAGTGGAATCCAGATCCTTTATTAAGAAACTTTCATCCCCCTTGGCGAGAGAGCAATGACGCCCGGAAACGGATCCCGAAGGTATAACCACATCCGACTTGTCAGCAGAACGTCCGATAAAAAACTCGGCAGCCCCTGTCAGGTCGATGCGGTTCCCCTTCTCGCTGCCATCGTTAATAACCAAATACGCCATTACAACCTCCTGCCAATTATCTTTGGCTTCTTACTATTGCGCAGCGTCCGCAGCTTCAGTAGGAGCGGGAGCTTCAATTTTATCTTCGACAGCGTCCACAGCTTCAGCAACTGCTTCTTTAGTGTTCTCAACCGCTCCGGCGATCTTCTCCTCAACTATTTCCTTTGCGTCTGAAACAACTTCTTTCGTTGCCTCAACCGCTTC
>CAYOPG010000109.1:0-5891 GCA_964405775.1 uncultured Lentisphaerales bacterium | reverse complement strand
CAACATAATAATCAACAGCTTAGGAACTTTTGCATGATCGACTAATTACTATTATGTGCAAATCAGAATAAACCAGCTTGAAAATAAAGGCTGTGAAATCCCTCAAGTTAAATGCAAGTGTTGTGATCCGGGTTGGGGAGGCTTCTATCGTCCGCCGTATCTTTTTTGGGGCGCACAGGCTACCAGCTATCGCAACACCTGGGCTTTGAATAGGTCACGCGGTTGTGTACACTTCCTTCTTGTGAGAAAACAAGGAAGGCAACAAAGTGACATGCAACCGCGTGACAAGTGAAGAGCGTAGACTAATCCACCAGTGGAGGCAAGAGGGATTTAGCCTCAGGAAGATGGCCGCGCTGCTCTACCGGTCTCCAAGTACAATCAGCCGCGAGATCAAGCGCAACTCGGGTCGGCGCCGCTGCGGCCTTTTGCCCCTCCGGGACACCCCTTCGGGGACGGGGGCGCAGCAGCGCCATGCCCATGCGCCAGCGCGGACACCCGCAATCCGCGCTCTGCGCTTGTTTCGCTTGCTCCGCCTGCCTCTCTGTGCCATAATGGACGCACTTCACACGAAGGGGTCTGCACGGCTCCCGCCGGGGGCGGGCGTGTTGCGTTGACTATTGGCTAACGAGGGGGGAACAGTATTCATATGTGCTATAATAATTTCTCAAGTCACGATGTTTACAATACTGTTCTTGAGCACGAGTTTATCCACGCTGTCCAATCTTGTTATGATGAAAAAGAAGACAATAAGTGCAAAACTTCTGTCTGCAAAGAAATAGAGGCTTATTATAATACCAGCTGTTTTCATTATCCCACATCTGAAAGTCGTAGAATATGTGTTTGGGGAGGAGTGAGACGACCCTCCGCTAACCACTGCAAAACCTGGTTCGGTTATGGATCTCCTGATAATGCGCGCATAGACAGATACTTCTTAGAACTGTATGAAAGATGTAAAGAACGGAGCCGATATTGACGCACTATGACTCACGAAAGGATTAGGGTAGTAAAAATGGGAAGCAGTAAATGTGTTCTTGCTAGACAATTATTGTCTTTAAGTTTAATGTTGGTTGTCGCCGTGGATTTGTTTTGTGCAGGCTGTGCGTGTAAAGAAATTAAAGTTGATCCTGTAGAAACCACGTTAGCTTTATATCAACACAGCCCAGGACCCAGCCGTGGTTACTCTGAACCCGAAAAATTGTCTCGCGTTGAAAGCGATGCCGTTCTGGAGATTGTGCCATATGTAAAGTTTTCTAGACCGCAAAGAGGAAGTCCTTCTCCAGAACTCTACGGCTTGAGCGGGATTACTGTGAGTGGACGTAGTTTGGATTTTAAGAAAGATGGCACACTAGTTTTTGCAAGTCTTCCCGAAGAAGAAAAACGAGAACTTGCTAATATTATACGTGATGTGATAAAACGCATGAAACCGTCAACTCCATGGGTTACCACTGGAATACCTACTTGTGAAGATTAGCAATAATGGTGAAAGATCCTGTGTCAGAACTGTAAAGCAGGTCACTTATCCGTCATTTTGACGGCTGCAGCCTCGAAAACCACAGAAAGTATACGATTGAAATTGATAGGCTGCTTCCCCTATATTTTGTAATAACTCGCCCTTTGGGGTGATATCCCTCATGAAAATAGGTATATTGATCACACAAGAGAGACATCAATTCAAACCTGGAAACAAGAAATTGTCGAATTTCATTGACTTTCGTATTGCGGATGCTTTTGAGAAATAGTACAATACGGGCATTATGAACGAATGGAGTTCAGTTGTTTCGGGTTCAGTGGCGGAGTGCACACCCCGCCACGGTGTGGATTCCCATGATTCTACCGCCATATTAGCCACGAACTCTTTCGCTTACGACAACGGTGGCAGAGGGAGAATACTGGCTGCCACAGATTCAATTTACAATTAGACGGGGTTCCGCTTTCAATTAGCCGACCAACGATCTGTGAATATATCACCTTGCTCACACTGATGTTTTTGGTCGGGGAGTTGCCCGCGTGGTATCGAAACCACCTGAAGCGTTTGGTCAAAGCGCCCAAAACACACATGACAGACACGAGGAACGCCAAGCCCTTGCTGCGTGGTTGGAAGGCTCAGCAGACGTGCTTTTGCCACGGGGCGGAGCAGAAGCTCCGCGCACCCAGGGCTTACGGCGAAGCCGAAAAGCGAATGCCGCGTAGTGGGCGATACATGCGAAGCACGCGCCGGGCGGGCTGGTAGCCTGCGGGCAAGAGCCTGCCCGCAGGGAGTGGTTAAAGCCTCCGTGAGCAGATAGCGCGGAGCGGCGGCAGAGGTCTGCCGCCCTCCACCACAAAAAGCTCCGCATGCCCCGGTCACCGGCCCCGCGCCCACCGGCTCTGGCGCACGACGCCCATCATGATGTTGGCATCGTCGAGCGTAAGAACCCCGCGCGAAAAGATCCTGTTGAACGCAGCCATCATGTGGTCGGCAGTGTCGTCGGACATGAATTCGGTGTCAAGCAGGTATTCGCGCCAGATACCGTACATCCTCGACCGGACCTCCCCCGATGCCAACTCGGATTTCTCTCTGACAGGCTCAAAATCACCCTGCGCTATGAACATTTCGTAGCACATCACCATGACAGCCTGCGCGATGTTCAGCGAGGCGTATTTTGACGAACTCGGAATCTGCACGAGACTCGTGCACTGCAGAATCTCCTCGTTTGACAGACCGCTGTCCTCCCGGCCAAACACGATCGCCACAGGCCCCCGATCGGATAACGCCGCAATCTCGCCCGACAATTCACGCGGGGCTTTCGCATGTTGACGGTAAAGGCCGCGCCGCGCAGTTGTACCAACCACCGCAATGCAATCTGCAACAGCCTCCGAAAGATTTGCAAACGTCTTGCGCGATCGAAGCAACTCGTCAGCATGCACAGCCATTTTTTCAGCCTCATCCCAGTCGACTCCAGCGTCGGGCGCGACTAGTCGAAGCTCGGACACGCCCATATTCGACATTGCCCGGCACGCGCTGCCGATATTGCCGCCGTAGAGCGGTCCCACGAGAACTATTTTGATGTTGTTCTGGGCCATTTTGTGAGCGCCCTCCCCCGCTACTTAATCCCGTGGTACTGTTTATACCATGCCACGAAACGCGGAATGCCCTCTCCAAGCGAGGTAGTCGGTTCAAAGCCGACTTTGGATTTGATCTTGTCAATGTCGGCATAAGTGGAAGGCACGTCGCCAGGCTGCATGGGCAGCATTTCAAGCTTGGGCTCAACCCCCAGAGATTCCGAGATAAGCTCGATTAGGCGCATGAGTTTTTCTGGCTTGTTGTTGCCGATGTTCATTACCTCGTAATCGGCGAGATTGTCGGCATTAATACAAGAAACCACGCCCGTGACGATGTCGTCTATGTAGGTAAAGTCGCGCAACATGTCGCCATGATTGAAAACCTTGATAGCCTTGCCCGCGAGCATTGCCTCTGTGAAAAGCCATGTGGCCATGTCTGGACGCCCCCACGGGCCGTACACGGTGAAGAAGCGAAGCCCTATCGTCTGGAACCCGAACAGATGCGTGTAGGCATGCGCCATAAGCTCGTTAGATTTCTTAGTAGCGGCGTAAAGGCTGACGGGGTTGTCAACCTGATCGTCCTCGCTGAAAGGCTGTTTTTTATTGCCGCCGTAAACGCTTGAGCTCGAAGCGTAGACGAGTCTACGCACTTTGAAGTTTCGGCAGCATTCGAGAATGTTCCCGAAGCCTTCAAGGTTGCTCGAGATATAAGCCGACGGATTTGTGAGAGAGTATCGAACGCCTGCCTGTGCCGCGAGGTTGCAGACAACGTCAAAAGATCCTTTCATGAAGATGTTCTTGAGCGTCTCAAGGTCGCAAAGGTCGCACTTCACACCGGTGTAGCCATTTCGCCCCAGCAGACGATCGTGCCGCGCGTCTTTGAGGCTTACGCTGTAGTAGTTGTTGAAGTTGTCGACACCGACAACTTCGTGCCCTTCGTCCAGAAGACGCTCCGCCAGATGCATCCCGATGAAACCGGCGGAGCCTGTTACAAGAACTCGCATTAAAACCTCTTCCCGATCAGCACCTGTTTAGACCGTCATAGCGTTTTCGAGATAGTCGCGCAGCTCTGAGATAGGCATGCGCGTCTGCACCATGCTGTCGCGCATGCGAACAGTGACGGTGTCGTTCTCCAGCGTATCGAAGTCAACGGTCACGCAGAACGGCGTGCCAACTTCGTCCTGACGGCGGTAGCGACGGCCGATGGCGCCGGATTCGTCCCAGAAGCAGTTCCAATAACGCTGCAGACTCTTGAAGACACCGCGCGCCTTTTCGTAAAGCTCAGGGCGGTTCTTGACAAGAGGGAAAACTGCGACCTTTATTGGCGCCACCGCCGGATGGAAGCGCAGCACCGTACGCACTTCTTTCTTGCCATTGGCGTCGGCAATCTCTTCCTCGTCATATGCGTTGCACAAAAGTGCCAGCACCAGGCGGTCGGTGCCGAGCGAAGGTTCGACGACATGGGGGATGTAGCGGCCTTCGAAAAGCAAGTCGCAGAACGCGCCGGCATCTTCCTCGGACCTGCCTGAGGCTTTCCATGCCGCAATCGTCTTGGCGCGGAATTCGGACTTCTTCGCATCGTCCATCTCAGAGACCGCAAGACGCAGCTTGTCGTCCATAACAGTCATGTTCTTGCCCGAGAACTTCTGATGTTGTGAAAGATCAAAGTCGGAACGCGCGGCGATACCCTCAAGCTCCTGCACACCGAACGGGAACGCGTATTCTATGTCCACGCAGGCGCGGGCGTAGTGGGCGAGCTCTTCGCGAGTCTGCCAGTATTCCACGAGTGAATCTCCGGGCAGACCGATCGAGCGGAACCAAGCCAGTCGCTGCTCCACCCAGTATTTGTGCCAAACCTCCCAGCCCCAGTCATCCTGCGGCTTGCCAGTTAAATCAGGATTGTCTGCCAGAGTCGTAACCTTGCCACATATCAGCTCCACAGCCTCGTCCGGACGTATGAAAAACTCAAGCTCCATCTGCTCGAACTCGCGCGAGCGGAATGTGAAATTGCGCGGGTTGATTTCGTTGCGGAAGCTCTTGCCAGACTGTGCCACGCCGAACGGCACAATCTTGCGCGAGGTCGGAAGTATGTTGAGAAACTGCGCGAAAATTGCCTGTGCGGTCTCCGGGCGCAGGTATGACACTGATGATTCGTCCTCTATAGGTCCTACATATGTTTTGAACATGAGGTTGAATGAGCGCGGCTCGGTCAAGTTTTTGGAACCGCAACCCGTGCACTTGGTGCCGTCAGGCAATTTCCAGATTTTCCCCTCTTGGACAAGCTTCATACCCTGCTCCTCGCAGAGCTGGTCGGCGCGATGGCGCTTTTTGCAGTCCTTGCAATCGACCATGGGATCGGCGAATCCGCTGGTATGGCCAGATGCCTCCCAGATGCGCGGGTGCATGATTATGGTGGCGTCGAGCCCCACAACATCCTCGCGCTCGTGCACCGTGAATCTCCACCATGCCTCACGCACATTGCGTTTCAGTTCCGACCCCATTGGCCCGTAGTCCCAGAAACCGTTGATGCCGCCATAAAGCTCAGAGCTTTGAAAAATAAAGCCGCGCCGTTTTGCAAGCGACACGACCTGTTCTAGATTGTTTGTAATTTCGGAAGGTGCGTTCATGGGCGCATATTCTAAAACAACGCCTCTGTGACCGCAAGCCGAAAAGGTTGGCCGGGCGGCAACGGTTAAGTCGGATGCATTTCTGTTTTGCTACCGACTTTTCATATCGGACATTACCGCAGCTAGAGAGCTGCCGCCACAAAATCGGCTTTGGTGGCGGGGTGGACACTCTGCCACACGCGATTATTGTAATATCGCATCACGTTGTAAGATTACTGCCAT
>CAYOPG010000108.1:0-5942 GCA_964405775.1 uncultured Lentisphaerales bacterium | reverse complement strand
GACCTTGCGCTGCGTCTCGGTGTAGACCGTTCCACGCTCTACCGTCGGTTCCGCTTAGCGACCGGTCTCGGCATTTCCGACTATCTTGCAGCCCTGCGCACCAAGGAGGCATGCCGCCTGTTAAAGACCACCGCGCTGCCTGTCGCCGCGATCGGCAAGGCTGTAGGTCTCCCGACCCCCACTTACTTTAGCCGTTTCTTCGTTCGGCAAACAGGCCTCAGTCCACGGTCGTACAGAAACATTCCCTAATCACAACATCATCCTCACTTCGCCCGGCGAGCGTTTCAGCGTTCAGGTCGCAGCGCGGCATTTCAGCGCGGTATTTCCGGCAATTTCGGTTGCGTCCAATGTCAGCTTGTGGTAGTTTGTTTTCACGAAGCTCTCCTGTTTCGAACTCCGTGTTTTCAATGAAACATACACCATCGCCAGAAAGCCCTGCGGCAAACACCGACGCCATTCTCCAGAGCATATCCGACGGAGTCTTCACTGTGGATATGGAATGGCGCGTGACTTCCTTCAACAGGGCTGCCGAACATATAACCGGCGTGAAACGCGAAGAGGCACTCGGACGGCTGTGTGGCGAGGTGTTGCGTTCCAGTCTCTGCGGCTCCGGCTGCGCACTCGCCCGCACTCTCAAGAGCGGGAGACCCATCATCGGAAAATCGGCATACTTCATCAACGCCAAAGGGGTACGCATCCCCATAAGCCTCTCCACCGCTGTACTGCGTGATCCAAACGGTAAAATCGTCGGAGGGGCGGAGGTTTTCCGCGACTTATCCGAGATTGACGCTCTCAGACAGGAGCTCGAAGGGCGCCACCACGCAGGGCGTCTCTCAAGCCATAGCCCGCTCATGCAACGTTTGTTCGAGACACTTCCCGCAATATCCACAAGCCGCAGCACGGTTCTGATACAAGGGGAGACGGGTACCGGCAAGGAGTTGCTGGCCCGCACCATCCATGAAATGAGTCCGCTCAAGAACGGACCTTTTGTGGCACTGAACTGCGGTGCTCTGCCGGACACGCTTCTAGAGTCGGAGCTTTTTGGGTACAAAGCAGGGGCATTCACGGATGCTAAAAAGGACAAACCAGGTCGCTTTGCCCTAGCAAAAGGCGGGACGCTTTTTCTGGACGAAATCGGGGAGATCAGCCCGGCGATGCAAGTCAAGCTACTGCGTGTGCTGCAGGAACGCCTCTACGAACCGCTTGGAGCGGTAAAACCGGAGCGCGCGGACGTACGCATCGTCGCCGCGACAAACCGTGATTTGTTGCAACGCTGCCGCGAAGGCGAATTTCGGGAAGATCTGTACTACCGCATAAACGTCGTGAAGCTGGAACTGCCGCCGTTGCGTAGTCGTTCGGAAGACATCACCCTGTTGGCCGGACAGTTCATCGAGCGCTTCAACCGTCTGCAGAACAAAAAAATTCAGGGGATCGCGCCCGAGGCTCTCTCGCTAATGATGGCACACCCATGGCCGGGGAACATACGCGAACTGGAAAACACAATAGAACGTGCCTTCATACTCTGCACTTCGGGACGCATCGGAGTGGAGCACCTGCCGGAGACAATTTTTGCATCAGGACCCATGGGCGACGACGTTTCGCCCAAAACACTCGCGGAGGCGCGAAACGGCCTCGATGCAAAGTCCATACGAGCCGCCCTGTCCCGTCATGGAGGCTCGCGCGAAGCCACAGCCCGCGAGCTTGGCATCCACCGCGCGACACTGTACCGCCGGATGAAAAGGCTCGGCATCACAGACGGCAACTCCTGAGAACAACTACGTGGCGTTGCGGAGGTGCAACTTAACTGCAACATGATTGTTGCGCTTTTGCAACACAGAATATTTGATCCGATTTTCAACATTTGTGCATCTTATTCTGCCGCAATAACTTATCACGATAAAAACGGACGAGTGATCATTGGCACACCAATTGCGTATAAGGAAGCACAGGTCTTCCGGTCGCAGAATGACGCCGTCCGCAACCGGGAGCCGCAACAAGCAGACGGACGGCGCGACTTACACTTTTTGAGACAACAGACAACATGACAATTTCCATCGTCAGCGGCAAAGGCGGTACAGGCAAGACTACATTTGCAGTCAATCTCGCTTGGGCGCTCGGCAACCGAAATGCAAGAACGCCTTCCGGAGAACGCCGAGAAATCCGCCTGCTTGACTGCGATGTAGAGGAGCCGAACGCTCATCTGTTCGTCAGACCCAAAACCACGACGCGAGACAGCGTGACGGTTCCGAAGCCCGTGTGGGATTCTGACACGTGCATTGCATGCGGCAAATGCGCCAGCGCCTGCCAGTTCAACGCAATCGCCCTTGTTAAAAGGCAAGTGCTGATTTTTAACGACCTATGCCACTCATGCGGCGCCTGCGCCCACGTTTGCCCGGCAAAGGCTATTACAGAAAGCCCGGTCCAGATCGGGCAGGTGGAATACGCGCCGGGACATGAGCCGTTTTTCTTCGCTCAAGGCATCCTGAAAGTCGGCGAAACACTCTCACCGGTTGTCGTGGATTCAGTCAAAAGACATATCAAACCGGAAGCAATAAACATATTGGACGCGGCGCCTGGCACTGCATGTCCTGTTGTCAGAGCAATGGACGGCGCGGACGCCGCGCTTCTCGTCACGGAGTCCACTCCGTTTGGTTTGCACGACCTCAAGCTTGCCGCGGGGCTGACGATGAAGCTGCGTGTGCCGGCTGCCATCGTCATCAACCGATCAGACGGAGAGGACGCGCTGATTGCCGACTACGCATCGAGCGTTGGTATTCCCATTGCCGGGCGCATACCTTTCAGGCGCGAATACGCCGAGGCATATTCCTCTGGGACAATTCTGGCAGAGCGCTTTCCGGAGTTTCGCGACAACGTGCTGGATATTTTCGACAATCTTGTCACAGCGTGTCCTCCCCTTGCAGAAGAGGAACGCATTTGTGTGGACACGGGTGCAGGGCGGGAGGTTTTTCCGCGCGGGTCTGCGACGCATCACCGCGAGATTGCAGTCATAAGCGGCAAGGGAGGAACGGGCAAGACGACCATCGCCGCGTCGCTCATACGCCTGAACGCGGATCTGGTGGTGGCTGACAACGATGTAGACGCCTCCAATTTGCACCTGCTCCTGAATCCTGTCGTGTTGGAATGCCATGATTTTGTCGGCGGTTTTGACTACACGATTGACGGGAAAGCCTGCACCAGTTGTGGGCTTTGCAAGAAGTTATGCCGCTTCGGCGCGATTGACGGCGCGGTCGGCTCGGATGACAATTCCAACTCTCCATTCCGCATCGAAGAGCATTTGTGCGAAGGTTGCGGACTTTGCATGAGCATTTGCCCCGTTGGTGCGATATCTCGCAAAGGTAAAATCGGCGGTGTCTGGTACCTTTCCGCAACCAGACATGACCCCATGCTTCACGCCAGATTGGGCATCGCTGCGGAAAACTCGGGCAAGCTCGTCACGACTGTGCGCCAGGCCGCGTCGAAACAAGCCGCTGAACTTGGGCGCGGCATGATCATTGCCGACGGCCCTCCCGGCACAGGGTGCCCTGTAATAGCATCGGTGACCGGCACCGATCTTGTGCTTCTTGTGGTGGAGCCCACGGTATCGGGCGTACACGATCTCGAACGCGCGCTTACTCTGGTGGGGCATTTTGGAATGCCAGCCGTAATCGCCATCAACAAATACGACCTGAACGCAACCCAGGTGTCGCGCATAGAGGCATTGGCACAAAAACATAACGCACCCATAGCAGGCCGCATCCCCTTCGACATGGCGGTTCACGCCGCCGCCCTGCAAGGCAAGATTGTCGTCGACTGCGGCGACAGTCCCGCAAAGACCGCGCTGCTGGAACTCAACGACGCACTCGCCGACATACTGAGCACAACACCATAGGCCGAGGAGAAGTTTATGACTATCGCAATATCCATTTTAGAAAAACGTGTAGCTCCCGTCTTCGACACGGCGCGGGGAATATGTCTTGTTGAGTGCGGAACGGGCGACACCACGACAAGGACATTTTGCCGTTTCGAGAACGACGATTTGCACGACAAGATAGCCTGGCTTTCCGCATCCGGGGCGCACACTCTCATTTGCGGCGCAGTCTCGCAACCGGTCCGCCACGCGCTCTCTGCCGCGGGCATACGGACAGTGCCGTTCGTGTGTGGCGAACTGGACGAGGTCATTGCGGCTTTTTTAGAGGACACGCTCACCTCCAGTGTCTTCGCAATGCCGGGATGCCGCCGGTGCAGACGGATGCGCGGAGGGCGTGGAGGACAGGGGCGCGGACGAAACCAACTCATACCGCCGCCCTGTTCCGGCAAACGGCGGCGATCTGGCATAACAAACACATAAACACAAACATCGATACTGAAAGGATGCACATCATGGAAAACAGAGACACAACAGATCCGGCGGAAACCGGGCGTACATACGACAGCGCCATCGGCCGCGGATTGGGCTTCGGAAGAAGGCGTCGTGGAGGGCACGGCATGCGCGGTGACCGGTCATTTGAAAATCCGCGGTGGGGACGGGGAAACTGTATGGCGTATGCCTGCGATGAAAAACAAAGGCTTACCCAGTGCGCCGAAGCATTGTCAAAAAGGCTGGATTCAATAAAAGCGCGCATTAACGAGCTGGACTCCAGCGGCTCCCGGGATGTTGAAATATGAAAATAGCATTTTCAACATCGGGCAAAGACGTTGGCGCTCCTCTCGACATGCGCTTCGGACGCGCCGCCAACTTCCTAGTGTACGACACCGGCAGCGGGGCGTTTGAAATAGTCCCGAACACGCAGAACCTGAACGCCGTGCAAGGCGCAGGCATACAGGCGGCGCAACATGTGGCAGGGTCTGGCGCCGAGGCAGTGGTTTGCGGACATTGCGGCCCCAAGGCGTTCGCCGTGTTGAAGGCTGCTGGCATACGCGTATACACCTGTGAAGCCGCCACAGTGTCCAACGCTCTCAAGGCATTCAGAGAAGGAACACTGAAGGAACTCCCGCAACCCGATGTCGCGGGTCACTGGGCATGACGGAAAAACGCTAACAGGACAACCCAAAACCACATAAAAAACCAAAACATGAAGTCAACAAACAACACCATAAAAATCGCCATCCCGATTGCGGAAGGACGCCTTTGTGCGCATTTCGGTCACTGCGGACAATTCGCGGTGATCGTTGCCGACAAAGACGGTAAAACGATCCTGTCGCGCGAAGAACTGACGCCCCCACCGCATGAACCGGGAGTGCTGCCGGCCTGGCTCGCCAAAATGGGGGTTCAGATTGTGTTCGCCGGCGGAATGGGACGCCGCGCACAGGAACTTTTCGGCCTAAGCGGCATTGACGTGCTAGTGGGGCTTCCCTCCGAAACGCCGGAACGGCTGGTTGAAGATTATTTTGCCGGGGTTCTTGCTCCTGGCGAAAACATTTGCGACCATTAGCCGTCAAGGAGGCTTCTCCGGAGCTGTTTTCGCAGAATAGAAAGTCTTTGATTCGCGACAGCTTTTTCAATAACCGAGCTCCTTATATTTTACGTGCACAATGTAAGTGGTTAATCTGACGTAAGGTCAGATCAACCTAACTGTTCCTGCGCTGCTTCCGTATTGCACCTATAAGCCGCTATGTGCTAGGATTCTTTCCATATCCGGTCGCCATCTGAGGAATCGACGTGACACCAAGAGAAAATCTTCTGCGCTCCCTGCGCCGCAAAGGCTTCGAAACAGTTCCGGTTGACTGCAATGCGTTCTGCCCTTCGCAGCGGGATGCATTCATAAAACGCTTCGGCCACGATGACGTGTCCGGCTACTTCAACGTGCCGTGCAGAGGGGTTGGTGTAGGTCTCAACGCAACATACGGCGATCCGCGCCTGCTCTACAAGACAGAGACGTTGCCACCAGACACGAATTTCAGTGTCTGGGGTGTTGGCCATTCGCATCAGCCCGGTTGCCACC
>CAYOPG010000107.1:0-6087 GCA_964405775.1 uncultured Lentisphaerales bacterium | reverse complement strand
ACAATCGGGGTGCTGTGGCTTAGTCCACACCCGGCCACCTGCATGGGTGTTGGGATTTGCTCTCGGGCAGGAATTCGA
The DNA here is from genome assembly GCA_964405775.1 of uncultured Lentisphaerales bacterium. Taxonomy (GTDB): domain Bacteria; phylum Verrucomicrobiota; class Kiritimatiellia; order RFP12; family UBA3636; genus JAAZFF01. The sequence goes on along the minus strand of CAYOPG010000107.1, from coordinate 6,009 downwards.
GGACTTAGTTTTTCCCGGAGGTTGAAAATACACCGATGCCTCTGGTAGAATGACACAGTGTCAGCATGCTGTGGGTTTCAGCTAAGTGGCTGAATTAAAATCAAGCCTATGGGATGCTAGTTGGAGAAGAAATGAACGTCCGCTTCCAAAAGGCAGTGAGGGTTGCCACTATCCTCGTGTTGGCAATTGGTCTTGTGACTTTTCTGTGGATTGACCCAGCTGGCTTCTTCACAGTGAAGGCACCCGGCTTCACGTTCACGCGATGGGATTCCATAGACGTTGGACTCCCTCAATCCGAAGTCTCTGCACTTCTCGGCGAACCGTTTGAGCGCTTGGAGATGAAATGGAACTCCGAGTTTCCGGAAGTCTGGTGTTACTCCCGCAAGAGGAAGCTGAACGTCCTGTTCCATGACTATCGCGTGTATTTCGATGCGCGTCACAATGTTGCCCGTAAGACGTGTCACTTAGAGTTCTGACAAACTTCATCTCTGCCGGAAAAGAATGCGACGAAAACTTTAGAAATCAAATGTTAAGCATTTGAGGAACATCAGGGTCAACCCTTATCTCAGGCGAAAGTGATATGGTTATGCCGTTTTCCGACGGATGCAGGAAGATGCCTGGAGGGCGGCTAGCGAGAGGTGGGTCCGAGGTCTGGTGTGTCGACGAGGGTGACGCGCCGTTCAGCGGGTGCGTCGTGAAGCTCCAGCACAAGCAGTTCGTTTTTCCCCACGCGCAACAGAGGCCCCGGCAAATATAGTCTGCGCTGCGGGCCGATGTCCCAGAATCGGCCGAGGTTGAATCCGTTTATCCACACCGCTCCCTTCTTCCACCCCGTCAGGTCTACGAAGGTGTCCGCCAGTTCATCTACTTCAAACTGGCCACGGAAGACGCAGGGCCCCTTGGGTGTCCCTTGGGAGGTTTCGTACTCGAGAAGCTCCAGGTTGTCGAGAGGGAGGGCGAAATGGGTCCAGCCAAAATGGAACTGGTAGCCCAGGCGTACGCCGTCCACAATGCCCTTGCGCTCGGCAAGGTGTGGGCCGTAGTTGATGCGGGCGATATTCTCAACGAGAATTTCCAGAACGTGCTCTCCTTCTGAGAGAGCGAGCTTTGCGGCTGGGGACTTCTGATCACGTTCGAAAACACCCAGGCTCTCTCCGTCCAAGAAGATCTGCGCGCGGTCGTGACACGTCTTAAGATTCAGGTCAACGCTTTCTAGGGGACCTTCGAGGGTAGTGCGGTACAGTACGAAACCGGCGTCCAGATCAAGCTCCTCCATCGTCAGTGGCGCCGCCGCTTCAACCGGCTGGGCGATGCGTTCGGCTTGAGCTAGCAATGGGGCTGCCTCGTCCAGGCTGACTTCACCAAAGCCACGACGCGGGATGGGCGGTGGCATATTAAGGGGTGGCAGCGGGAAGTGGCGGTTAATGACTTCGCGCGCGGCGTGGAATTTCGCCGTTGGCTCGCCCCACTCGGAGAGCGGGGCGTCATAATCATAGCTTGTAACGTCCGCCTGAAGGCCGTCGTCGCCGTAGTTGGCGCCTGCCATGAAACCAAAGTTCGTGCCACCGTGGAACATGTAAAAATTAACGGAGGCGCCTGCTTTGAGCATGGCATCGAGTTCGTGAGCGACATCATCCGCCGCCCGGACATGGTGGATCCCATCTTTCCCCCAGTGGTCAAACCACCCGCACCAGAATTCCCCGCACATCAATGGACCCGTCGGCTGGTGTTCGCGGAGCTTCGAGAAAGCTTCAACGGCGCGGGATCCGAAATTTGCAACCTTGTGAATATCCGGCAAGGTTCCACCGCGCAACATCGGGTCTGTAGGGCCGTCGGAAGTGAAGAGCAGGCAGTCGCCGCCGCGCTTGCGCAAGCCGTCCGCGAGGTGGCGAAGATAGGCCTTGTCGTTACCGTAGCTGCCGTATTCATTCTCGACCTGAAGGGCTACGATGGGACCGCCGCGCGAAGCCATAAGCGGGACGAGTTCGGCCATGAGCGCGTCAAGAAACCGATCGACTGCTGCGAGATAGCTTGGGTTGTTGCAACGCAGGCGCATGTCCGGGGCGCGGAGCAACCACGCTGGGAGGCCACCGAGGGACCACTCGGCGCAGATGTACGGGCCGGGACGAACGATGACATTCAACCCCAGTTCTCCGGCGAGCCGGACAAAGGCGGCGATGTCTAGAATGCCTGAAAAATCAAACCTCCCGGGTTGTGGCTCGTGGCGGTTCCAGGCGACATACGTTTCGAGGGTGTTGAGACCCATTTCCTTCATCTTCAGTAGTCTGTCGCGCCAGTACTCAGGCACAACTCGGAAATAGTGCATGGCACCGCTTAGCAGGCGCACAGGCTGGCCTTCCTGAATGAAATTGTCGTCTTTAATCGAAAGAATACGGTTCATGGTTTTGTTCTCGATGTGGATTGTTAAGGTGCGCTGAATCGGAATTCCAACATCCTTATTGTTTAATTCAGTTTAATGTTTTATCTCGGAATCCTAAGCACGACTTGGAGGGCGTGGAGTACGTCGTCGGGACGGATCATGGCCATGCAGTGGCGGTGGCATTTGGCGATGTCGCCGACTTGGTGGCAGGGTGCGCACTCTACCATGTCCTGTCGGTGGACTACGAACGCGCGGTCGCCTTCCGGCGCCCACAGGGGCAGACGGCTACTGCCCTCGAGCACTACAAGCGGTTTGTCCAACGCATCGGCTACGTGCATTGGGCCTGTGTTGACCGAGATCACTGGTCCGCATTTGGCAAGCTCTGTCACCCAACGCGACACAGAATCGCATTCCAGGCACTCGATGTTCAGATCTCCGGCGGCTGTCGCGGCGAGAGCGCTATCCGTCTCGTATGGACCGCAGAGTATAACGGGATCAAAGTTTTCGAGACGGAGTTTAATTATTGTCTCGCGCCACAATTCGGGAATCCAGCGCTTGCCCGCCCATGGAGTCATGGGGATGATGCCCACCCGCCCGATGTCTGAGGGCACACTTAACATGCGGGCGAGGTGCGTTACCGATGTCCGGCGGTATTCCACACCTTCAGGTGCGAACGACGCATTCAGCAGTCGGCGGCTCACATTGCGGCGCAGCTTGACACGGTGTGCGGCAAATGGAACCACCATGCTGTCGTTCGCGGTGAAATATCGTGGAAGGGTATAGACTCTGCCACATCCGGCCATATACATAAGCACGATGCTGCGCACGTCGCCGCGCACGTCAATGCCGCAGGCCCCTTTTGCAAATGGGCGCATGGCGGCGGATGCGCTCAGGAAGTCGTCGTAGCGCTTCTTTTTATGGTCGTGAGCGGCGTATTTCTGGTTGAGCGGGAGGAATGTGAATTTCGGATGCGGGGGAATTATATCCCTCCATTCGGCTCTCGCTGCCAACACGACTTCGTTACCGGCGGTCAGGTGCGCTATAGCGAGAGGCTGTAGGGCAAGGACGTCGCCCATTCCGTATGGTTCGTAGATGAATATGCGCTTGTGACCGTGTCTGCGTGCGAGCACGGCGCGCCAAGGCGCTGTGACGAAGCGCAGCAGAACTGCCACTATGCCGCCGGCAATGAAGAACACACGGCGTTTAAAGGAAGGGCGTATGCGGCATTCCTGCGGCGGTGGGCTGGAATACTGCATCAGTTGTTCCTCCATGCGGTGCCGACTCTGCCACGGAATACGCGCGGGGAGCCGTCAGCGTCAAGAATGGTTGATGTGATTGTCCGACTGCCATAACAGCCGCGCACGAATTTTTCGGCTGCGCGTAAAACCGATGACGCTTTGTATGCCAGAGAGTCCCGCGAGGTGCCATTCTCGGCGCGCAGACGCGCTTGTTCGGCAGAGGCTGACGGGGCAAGTGAGGCGTTGACGCCGGTGACGCCGTACGCGCCAAGATAGCGTCGGATGTGGCGTGTGTTGACCCCCGCCGAAAGAGCGGAGAGGTAGAACTTTTTGTCTGCGAGCAAGTGGTATGAGAGATCAAATCCGCCGTGTTCCAGCCACACTTCGCGGCGGAAAAACACGGAGCAGCTCATGAGATAGTTGACTCCGTTCAGGAGGTAGAAAAGGCGCGCCGGTATTTCGCGCCGTGCAGAAAGCACCTGAGCCGCAGTTGGATCGTACATGAGATAGTCGCCGAAGACAATTCCGACTGAAGGGTGTTTGCGGAAAGTTTCTGCCACAGCGGCGTGGGCTCCGGGGAGAGCCTGTTCGTCGGCGTTCAACCATCCAAGAATGTCAGCGCCGTCCCGGCAGGCATCGTCGAGACCGCCGCCAATGGCGTCGTATATCCCCAAATCATCGCGCACGGCGTAGTCGCATCCGATTTCTGCAGCAATGTCGGCGCACGTGGTCCGGGAGCGCGAACTTTCGCGGACATAATGAATTAGGGAATCATCGTCATTGCTGAACCGAACCGATTTCAGGGAAACGGCACACGGTCTGAAAAAGCTTCTGGCGTCAAGCAGCGGTGTGACAATTCCGAACTTCATAGTAGCGCTATTGTGTAGTGGTACAAGTAGTCTCTCCTGTGCTTCTATTACGGAGTGGCGGAAGAAAGGTCCTCGGCGTAGCCCTCGCCTCCTTCATCGCCATCGGCTCCGTAGCAGATGATCTCGAAAGGCTCTCCGCCCGATCCGGGGGTAAGGTACACGTAATCGCCTCCCCACGGGTCTTTGGGCACAGTTTTTGAATCGAGGTATCCGTTTGGCCGGTAGTTTGCTGGGATGGGCGGTGTGGTCGGCTTTGCAACAAGCGCCTCGAGGCCCTGGCGTTGCGATGGAGGGAATCCGTTGTCCGCCACGTATATCTGTATTGCGGTTTTGAACGTACCGAGCTGCATGGTGGCGGCATCGCGCCTCCCCTTCTGCGGTATATCGATAAGTTGAAGCGCCACGACCCCGCCGATGATTACCACGATTGAGATCGCTATGAGTATCTCGAGAAGCGTGAAAGCGGCGCGGGGAGCAACGAATTTGTTTTTGGATTTGGTTTTCATCGGCTCGGTAGGTTATTTGAGTGTCGCCAAATGCGCCGCTACTTCTTCACGGTCTCCACGGCTTGTTATGCCGAACCAGGAGGACGAGGTGCGCATCACCTTGACGGAGACCATGCCTGCACGGAGGAATTTTCCGAGGGCGGTTGGCATCTGATACTCGGCCTTTGGATTGCCAGCGGCGGACTTCAAGAATGTGGGGAATTCCGCCTCAAGCAGGTCGATATATGAGAGTTTGAAACCGAACATGTTCATGGAGACCGGTGTGTCATCCGGGTAAACATCATCGCCATCTCGGATTTTGCCGTCCTCGCAGCGTTTGAGTTCAAGCTTCTCGACGATGTTAACGAGCATGCCGTTTTCGTCAACAGTGCAGATGCCGCGCGACACGGAGCCGAATTTAGAAAGCGTTTTGTCGATGCGGTATGCCACCATGCAGTAATCGTTCGGCATGTCGGCGGTCTTAGAGAGAAAATCCGCACTTAATTTGAATGCCTCGGCTCCATAGAAGTCGTCTGCGTTCACGACTGCGAAAGGCTCCTTGATCACCTTGCGCGCCGCGAAAATGGCGTGCGCCGTCCCCCATGGCTTTTTGCGTTCGGGCGGAAGAGTGAAGCCCTCGGGGAGATCACCGAGTTCCTGCATTGCATAATGCACATCGGTTTGCGCTTCCCAACGCCTGCCAACTATGTCGCGAAAATCCTTTTCGATATCCTTGCGTATTACGAATACCACCTTGTTAATGCCGGCGGCGAGACTGTCCTTGACGCTGTAATCAAGTATAAATTCCCCATTGGGTCCGACAGGGTCCATCTGTTTCAACCCCCCGTACCTGCTCCCCATGCCAGCTGCTAGCACCAGTAAACTTCTATTCATTGCCATTGCCTCTTTTTTTGTTTCCGTTTGTCGGCAATTATACACATTTCCCGTGTGGTTTGGAAGTGTTGAAACCATCTGCCGAGCGGATTGCGTTGTTCATGGTATGCCTGTATTCATTGGGTGAAATTCATACGCCGAAA
>CAYOPG010000106.1:0-6227 GCA_964405775.1 uncultured Lentisphaerales bacterium | reverse complement strand
GGCAACATACTCACTGACGCGGAGTTGGAGGCGGATCCACTTATCAAGCCTGGAACCATTTGCAAGCGCTGTATGAAGTGCGTTCCTGACTGCCCCGGCAATGCGATTCCGGGCAAAGATGGCCCCAAGGTCACGATAAACATAGATGGCCAGGAATATTCGTGGGGCGATGTCCACATGGGTCGTTGCACGGCGACGCATCATGGCATCAACTACAAGTGCTCGCCATTCCTGAAGCGGTATTTCCCGGGGCTTAATCTTGATATTGAAAATACAAACATGTCGGAGGAACTCGCATACAAAATCACGCATGCTTTGGGAGGAGCTTCGTGGTATAGGCCGAATCCCGAGTTTCCGGGCAACATGGTCAACCCGTTCGTCAAGCAGATCATGACGCACTGCGGATACATGGCCAATTGTGGAGCTAAGGGCTGCATACGTTCTTGCATGGAGTTTCAGGAAAAGGCGCATAACATCGAACAGGACGAATTCAAAACGCCTGTATTCCCCGGGCCGAAATGGAAGCTTCAGCCTCCCGAGGCCGACGAAACCGGCGGCATCGCCGAGAAAAAGTCTCTAACCGAGGTCTTCCAAGACCCCGATACAGACGCAGGCCAGTGGAAATAACCGCGAAATCCGCCCAAAAATCAAGCCTGAACTGCTATTGACAGCCTGCGCCGTATCGTCTACTATTCCCAACTGTTCCTTTCTGAAATCACTTTCAGTTAAGAATGCAAGCCGCCCATGAGATCCGGCCGCAGGCAATTGGAGCCTGATTTGTCGGAATACTTGGGTGGTTTACTTTTTGCTGAGATACCGCGTCAAGCCCCTGTTGATCCAACCCTGTATTACGCTTTGTGGCTTTGCATAGCCAGATGTAATACGTAAAGCAGCAGCACCTTCAGTATTATCCGCCGTGTAGTCTATAGCAATGATAGACGGATTTCCTGTGTCAGAGTCTATTACGGACACAAGCACGGTAAGCGAATCATCAGGACGCGTTTCGGAAACGAACACCGCAGCCGGATCGTCAATCGCAATTTCCAGGGTTACTTGAAACTAGCTTGATACAAGTTTGACTTTGCATGGGGATTTGCGGTAAGGTGTCTGGGTGTCGGGTGGGATGGGTCCGGCGCGGGAAAATTCATCCAGCTGGGAGACTGACTGTGCGCTTGAATAAATTAGCAAGATTGTTGCTCGGGATAGGTGTGTTTGCATCGTGCTCCCTTGCGTTTGCCGCCTCCGCAGAGAACGAGTATGTCGTTGTAACCTGCGATACACAAGGGGTTGTGGATATAATCCCCGTGGATGACGATTTTTACATAACAACACGAGGCGTCAGCTCCCCGCCTTTTGAGGCCGACATCGGCGTTGTCGCCAAAACTCCATGGAAACTGCTGGTGCCGGCAGACGGCAAAATGGAATTGGAAATCGGCGAATACGGTGTGTACAAAGTCGAGGACGAGACCGGTTTGGAGGACGACGTCGAGGGCAGAATCTATGTTCTCAAGCTGGACATCGAGCAAGACGTAAAGATTGTGTGTCGGAAATCTAATAGCGCTAGTCTGAACGTGACATCTGACAGCGTTACAGGAGGGGTTGAGTGGTCAAGCAACCCTATTGGTATTGGTGGTACTGGAGATAGTGTCAATTTTACCCCGAGTTCACTTCTGGCGAGAGATTACACCGTGTATGCCCGGTCAAGCTTGATACCAGGTTACCGTGATGAATGTACAGTTCGTGTCATTGATGTTGAGATATTGAGGAACGAACCATCAAATCCCTGTTTAGTTGACTCCGGTATTGACTATGTCTGCAAAGTGATGCCAATCGGTACACTCGTTGATAACTATACATGGCGCTACTATCTAGGTTGTTATACCGACTCGACGGATCCTTATACTTGCAATGCCGGGTCGGGTCACAATGCCAGTGGTGTCGGCCCTTCTGGTAGCAATGCCAGTACCTGGACTGCCGATGATCCCGGAAGCTTGACTGAGCATGTAGGGGAGCATGAAATAACATGCGAGGTAGAAGTAGGAGGAATTAAATGTCTGGCTACAATGCAGCAGAAAGTTGAACCGAAAATAGAGGTTTCAAATGTTACGCTGTTGTCCCCGGCCTCGGATAAATCTTGGCCATATGATCCGGTGTGGCATGATGTGGATTGGGAGCCTACGATTGATGGATCATCAGCTATGGAGTGTTCGTACGATGTCGATTCTGCAGGGTTGTCGTACGAGCTGAACAAGGATTCAGAATTTACGTCATTAACTGTGTATCAAAAAGGAGGATTCTTTGAAGAGGACGATGATATCTTCAGTTTTAATGCGCCATTTGATTCTAAAGGAGTACATGAATGGCCCTCTATTTGGTCGATTTATTTAGATAATAATGGCAAATACTATGCCAAAGTTAGCGCTCGGGGTTTTGGACTGATTCCCGGAGACATGGACTCGGAAAACTCTCCAGAAGTGGCAATAGAACGTCGTCAGTTTTATATGACCGATGTACAAGAAGCAGTGGAATCTGCTAGAGTGGGGCAAAATTGGCAATATACCGATGAGGTTCACCAGTTAATTATAGGTACTGTGATATCTCAATCACTGACAATCGGAGCTTGGTATTTAGGTGTTTGGTTTCCAGCATTGACTAAAACAATTTGGGGCGCAATTGCCACATCGGAATTAGGGGTTATCATTTCAGTGGCGGAGGGCAGTACCCCATCTAGTTTGCAGGGTAATAATTGGATATATTACTACGGACCGTGGAATATCAACGATTATCGCTGGGATGGAGTTCGTTACGAGAGCGGTGGAAGTAGTTCTAGTTGGCAGATTTCTGCCTATGAAGTATGGCATCACAATATTACTACAGTGCCACCACCTGACGGTGTCGTGCCAGAAGAAGTGTGTTACAGAAATAGATATACAGATGAGCGGTTCGATGAGGACGAAATGGTAAAGACTCCCTGGAGCGCCGGGTTGCTTGAACACAACGCCTATGGTCTTTTGCCTCCTGTTCTTGTGCCCTCTGAGCCTTCGCAGGAATAGGAAACCATAAAGAAGAATAACCAATAACATTAGCCACTTTCAAATGAAAAAGATAGTAACGCAAATTATTCTTGCCCTTTTCCTAATGCTTCATAATGCTAAAGCAGAGAACATAGAAAAGGACGCCCACGTTCTAATCACGAATTTGGTTGAAGCCTACAACTCCAGAGATATTAAGGCTCTAGAAGGTCTTATTGGCAATACTAATCTAACTTACTTAGTTGAAAGAAGCCGTGAAAACATATGTAATATTGATATTGACGTGCTTTCGGTTTCAATAGCGGAGGAAACTAATGTGACGGTAAAAGTAGCCGAAAAGACACTTGCTGGGAACCCATCGAGACTTTATAACGCGATTATTTCCTTAGACAGATACAATGAGAAGATGAGGCTAATTAATATCATGCGCGTTCCAGATGATGAACGTAAAATACAAGAGTTCCGGGATGCCAATGAAGCGGGCATACGTCTTATGGTTGCCATCAACCGAGGAGATACAAACACTATATTACGTCTGGTTGGGGTTGCGGAAAAAGACATGGCCAAGGCGGAGATGTCCAGAGTGCTCCAGCAGCGTGATTTGGCATGGATTAAGAACGTGATGGATAAAAGCTTAACGATTAAACATATGCGTATAGACCGACGGAAGGGTGAACCTCTTCAGGTAGAGTTTCTAGTGACTGGGGATGGTGTACCCCAAAACATGGTAAAAGAAATGATCTTTACCAATGGATTCTTCGGAAATATAAACAAAAAATCGGAAATTCCGTCAAAAAAAACCGAGAAAAAAACAATGTCGGATAATGAAAGAAGAGTTGAATAGGGAAAATTGGATCCCCTCTGGATTTCCTAAAGCAAGCCTGGCTTCAAACTAACGCGATGCAAGTTTGACTTTGCCGGGGGTTTGCGGTAAGGTGCGGGGGTGTCGGGCGGGGTGGGTCCGGCGCGGGAAAATTTATCCGGCCAGGAGACTGACTGTGCGCTTGAATAATTTAGCAGGATTATTGCTCGGAATTGGCGTGTTTGCGTCGTGTTCGCCTACCTCTGCCGCCTCCGCTGAGAACGAGTATGTCGTTGTGACGTGCGATACACAAGGGGTTGAGACCATTGTACCGGTGGATGACGATTTTTACATAACAACACGAGGCGTGAGCTCCCCTCCGTTCGAGGCCGACATCGGCGTTGTCGCCAAAACTCCATGGAAACTGCTGGTGCCGGCAGACGGCAAAATGGAATTGGAAATCGGCGAATATGGTGTGTACAAGGTAGAGGACGAGACCGGCTTGGAGGATGACGTCGAGGGACGCATCTACATCCTCTCTGTAGACTTCGTTCAGATGTGGGAAACGGAGAACAAGGCCAATCAGATTTTTAATCCGACTCGTAAAGACGATCCTACGTATAGCAATCCTAACCCGGATACCAACGGCGACACGTATGGAGTACCGCGCAATTACATCTACATGGTTCCCAACACTGCCGGTAGCACATACAACGTAACAATAAAGGCGAACATTCAACCGACGGATTTACGAACGCGGTTTTATGCTGCAGGATATTTGGGTAACCAGATCGTTTCGGGAAGCGGAAGAATCCCGTTTGATGCCAATGGCGAGTGCGAACTGAACTTCTTGCATCCGGGGTCATCGCCTGGCGTAGAAGACTTCACCATCAAGGTCGGGTTCGATCAGAACAACAACGGTGAACTCGATAGCGGGGACTTGTTCTTCCCCTGTGTCGTGAAGAACACGACGACCGATGAAGTTATCGGAGATCCGATGGTTAAGGGAAGTAGCGGTAACCGCTACACGTCTGCCAAGGAAAGCGTGGACGATATTGTTGATGGCGACTGGACATCTCCCGGCTGGGCGACAAGCCTGGTTCTTCCGCATGCCAAGCGGCTACTTCAAATCTTCCGGGACGGGAACGCGTCGGGAGTGCCGACCGACAAGCAGCCGACCAGTTCATCGTGTGTTAACTTCAATGCGTTTGCCGGCCTCTTTGCCGAGTGGCTCACGCACAATTCGGGGGCTTCGTTCGATGACGATGGGGATGCCACATTGACCGAATACTTTTGGAATGAGAACACATCTCTTGCCGATCTTGTCGCGACCGCCCCCAAAGTCGAGGACGAGGCGACCACTTTCTACAATCAATCAGTCTATCAGATCGCCGCGAATTATTTTGAAGGACTCCCGGTTGGGACGACCAGCTATTTTCCTTCATCTGTAAGTTGGTACGATGTGACGCATACGAGCGAAAGCCCCGAATGGGTTACACCATACACGGAGACTTTCGATACATGGTTGCCCAATCTCATTGATGACGTGAATGGAACCATCGGACGGGGTCGGCTTCTGTTCCACAAGGCCCGGTACAAGGTCGAGAAGCAGGAAACGCTCTTCGGTTCCACGTTGGTCGTTACGGAAGTGCGGTCATGGGGAGAAGTCAGCGACCTGTACGACTTCAATCACGATGTCGGCGGCGCGGCCCAGAATGCCGCGATCTTGCAGATCGGCTACGGTAACGGTTCGTATGGGGCTACCCGCAATCGCGGCAAGATATTCCGAGACCGTATCGAGTTTAACAAGCTTTACACGGAGTTGCCATGAACAATTTTATTGCCAGTCTTACCCTTCTTGTCTGCCTCTGTTCTTTCTCCCACGCAAAAGAACCGCCAGAAATGGACTGTATTCACGGTCTGGAGGCCGCCTTGCGAAAGGGTGGACTTTCTGAATTGCTGTGCGTTGCCCGGCAACACCAGTGGCAAGCCCCGCGTATGCCATCCCAGTGGAGTGTCGAACATCGTTCTGGCAAAGACGAGCGGGGGAAGGTTGATCTTGCCGGGCGCGAGTTCGGGCGAAAGCTGGCCGTTCAATTGGATGCCGTTGCTTCCGCGCTTCAAGACCTCCCCCCAGGTGACAGCCTGAACCGGCAGGCACTCTTGCTTTGCGACTTGTCCGATTGGTGCGCTTCGACTCCCGGGTATGGCAACCTCTTTCTTGCCCAGCGATGCCTCGACCTCGCCGCCGTCGGTCTGGCGCGGCTTACCGCATCTCTGGACTTTCCGCTTGCCGAGTGTGAGAAACTGGCCGCGCGCATGTCTCCGGCGTGGATGAGCGTTGAAGCAAGAGCGCGGACATTGAACGACGATGCGGGAACGAATCTTTTCGC
>CAYOPG010000105.1:0-6304 GCA_964405775.1 uncultured Lentisphaerales bacterium | reverse complement strand
GATTAAGTATCGCGACAAAATGAAACAAAAAGTGCTTACAGCGCAAACGGCTCTGGTTTTGGCATGGTTGGATTTTTCCCATTTTTCTGCGGTATTGTTGTGAATGGTCTTAGTAGGCATAAAGCTAATTTCCTTGATTTTCGCCCCCCTTTGTGCTTAACTTCCTGAATTTGATTACGGGTATTTTAGTTTTATGACAAATTTTACAGATTTGAAACAGTGGGAAAAGGTTCTGGCGGGGTACGAGGCTGCAAAGGGGCTGACTCTGCGGCAGGCTTTCGCTGATGATCCGGACCGTGCCGCTGACATGACTGTAGAGGCTGCGGGCCTGACTCTGGACTATTCTAAGAACTTGGTCACTCGCCAGATGATGGCGGATCTTTTCGACATGGCACGCGAATCCGGCCTTCAGGAGGCTATAAAAGCGATGTTTTCCGGGGAGCGGATCAATGTAACCGAGAACCGTCCCGTGCTGCACATCGCGCTCCGCAACCGTTCGGGCAAGCCAGTGATGGTCGATTGCGAGGATGTCATGCCCGGTGTCAAAGCCGTGCTTGAGCGCATGGCGGCTTTAGCGAACAGTGTGCGAACTGGAAGGTGGAGAGGCTACACCGGTAAACCAATACGCAATATCGTCAACATCGGAATCGGCGGCTCTGATCTTGGCCCGGCGATGGCCGTGCAGGCGCTTCGTCCGTTTTCCGACCGCAGGTTGCATTTCGAATTTGTTTCCAACATTGATGCCACGCACTTCTACGAGGCGACGTATGGCATGGATCCGGAAGAGACGCTGTTCATAATCGCGTCGAAGACTTTCACAACGCTTGAGACCATGACGAACGGTCGCACCGCGCGCGCGTGGCTGCTTGATAGGCTGAAGGATGAGAAGGCCGTTGCCAACCACTTCGTGGCTGTGTCTACCAATGCCAAGGAAGTGGCAAAGTTCGGCATAGACACGGCGAATATGTTCGAGTTCTGGGACTGGGTGGGCGGACGCTATTCTCTGCCATCCGCGATCGGTCTGCCTCTGATGATCGCAATCGGGCCCGATAATTTCAACAACATGCTCCAGGGATACTACGAGATGGACCGCCATTTTGCCGTGACTCCATTTGAGCGCAACATGCCCGTGATAATGGGGCTTCTCGGGATCGTATACAACAATCTGCATGGGGCTCAATCGCACGCGGTGCTGCCGTATGACCAATACCTGGCGCGTTTCCCGGCCTATCTGCAGCAGCTCGACATGGAGAGTAACGGAAAGTCTACCGACAAGAATGGCCGGCGCGTCAAGATTGAAACCGGCCCTGTCATCTGGGGCGAGCCCGGCACTAACGGGCAGCATGCGTTCTACCAGCTCATACATCAGGGAACTAAGCTCATACCGGCGGATTTCATCGGATTCTGCAAATCACACAACCCCATTGACGCGCACCACGACAACCTCATGGCCAACTTCTTCGCGCAGACCGAAGCGCTTGCGTTCGGCAAGACTGCGGAGGAAGTGCGCGCGGAAGGCACGCCCGAAGAGCTTGTGCCGCACAAGGTGTTCGAAGGCAACCGTCCTACAAACACAATAATGGCAGACGAACTGACACCCGCTGTTTTCGGCGCGCTTGTCGCGCTTTACGAGCACAAGGTGTTTACGCAGGGCGTGATATGGAACATATATTCATTCGACCAGTGGGGCGTTCAGCTAGGTAAGGTGCTGGCTGCGAAAATATACCCAGAGCTGGCTTCGGAAGAGCCGCCGGAGGCGAACGCCCACGATGTTTCCACGAGCGCTCTAATCGCGCGTTACCGCAAAGCAAACGGACGCCGAGCCTGAGGCGCGGCATATCGTCTTCACCACACCAACGGAGACCAAAAAACAATGCACGATATCAGCATAGCAGTAGCGGTATACAATGAGGAGGAAAGTCTGCCTTTTCTCTGTGAAAAACTACATGCGGTAATGTCCAAGCTGGGCAAAACGTACGAAATCGTTTTGGTGGACGATGGTTCGACCGACAGATCTTGGGAGGTAATGAACGAGCAGGCAAGGAAGTATCCGAATTTGAAGTTGGTTAAATTCCGCCGTAATTACGGGCAGACTGCCGCTATGAGCGCCGGTATTAACGAGTCCGACGGAGCTGTGCTTATAACGCTTGACGCTGATCTTCAGAACGACCCTGCAGACATCCCCGCGCTTCTTGCCAAGTTGGAAGAGGGGTATGACGTCGTGAGCGGCTGGCGCAAAGATCGCCAGGATGCCTTCATAAATCGCAAACTGCCCTCGATGATAGCCAATAGGCTTATCGGCAAACTTACCGGCGTTCAGCTTCACGATTACGGCTGTTCGTTAAAGGCCTACAAACGCGAAATTATCTCCGACGTGCGACTCTATGGCGAGATGCACCGTTTCATTCCGGCGCTTTGCCGCTGGGCGGGTGGAACAGTCACGGAGATGCCCGTGTCGCATCACGCGCGCAGGTACGGCAAGTCGAAGTACGGCATATCGCGCACAATGCGTGTGGTTCTCGACCTGATGACCGTCAAATTCCTGCTTACATACAGCACTCGCCCTATCCAGGTGTTTGGCAAAATCGGCATATACTTCGGTGCAATAGCTGCCCTGATTCTCGGCGTCGTCGGGCTTGAGGCGGTGCTTGGTGCGACAGGTGCCATCTCCGTTCCATGGTGGGGCGGGGAGCTGCTGATAAAACGCCCGTTCTGGATAATGACGCCTCTTATGTTCATGGGTTTTTCCATACAGTTCATCGTGCTTGGCCTCCTGGCGGAACTCACCACCAGAACCTACCACGAATCTCAGAACAAGCAGATATACAACATCAAAACCATTGTGGAGTCTCCCGCAACCGAATAAATGAACGATCCTTCGGAAAAAAACGCGCAGGCACTGCCAGTCGAGGCGCAGGGAAACATGGATGCCGCCGCAAGCGCAGGCACCAGGCGCTTCCTTGATCAGGCGGTGAACTTGTTTGTGCATCGCTTCAAGTGCGATGCTTGCGGCTTGTTTTTGTACGATGAATCAAACCGCACTCTGACCCTGCGCGCCGCCTGCGGGTACCCGATGTTCGGCAAGGCCTCCATTGTTCTAAAAGCTGGCGAGGGACTGATCGGCCGGTGTCTTGCCGAGCGCCGTTCCATATACACGGAGATGGCCTCCACAATGCGTGGCTACGTCCGCCACCATAATTTTCCGGATGACGATCTGCAGACTTTCCTTGGCATCCCTTTACTCTACGGCAAGGAGCGGGTCGGCGCAATAATGTTGCAAAGGCGCACGGGCGTGCCATTTCTGGCTGAGGAGATCAGCGCCGCAAGGCTGAAAGCGGAGGAGTTGGCAACGCGCATGCAGAGCGCCAACGCGATGTTGCTCGTTGAGAATGCCGGAGATTTTGCCGTTGGTTCGAAACCACTTATACTCACCGAAGAAACTACATTCAAGGGCTCCGCCGCGTCCCACGGCTGGGCAATGGGTAAAGTCAAAATCATATCCGAAACAAGCATCAGCGGATTGCTGGACGACAAGGTGACCTCCTTCCCGCCCGCCAAGCGCACACTGGAAGAGGCAATACCTATTGTCGAAGGGCGGTTTAGGGAGATTTCGAAAACGCTCGATGAACGCCTGCCAGAAGCAGCCTCCATGATCTTTGAATCCGAGATCATGATGATGCACGACGAGAATTACATCGGCAAAATGAACAAACTCGTCGAATCGGGCGCGCCTGTCACCGAGGCGATCGTCAAGATCAGCAACGAGTTTATAAATTTTTTCAAAAAGAGCCCCACAGAGTACATCCGCGAAAAAGCTCAGGATATCGAAGATCTTGCACTGCGTCTGCTTGAGGCGGTGACCGCGAGCCCCGATTCGCTTGATGAGGATCAAGCTTCGTGCATCATAATTGCGGAGAAGCTCCTTCCATGGGATGTCCTGCGTATTGCACAGGGGCATGTGTTGGGCATCATACTCGTGGCGGGCGGCAGCACGGCGCACGTCTCCCTCCTCGTCCGCTCACTCAAGATTCCGATGATAATTCTCCCGGAGCGAGACATACTGCGCCTGCCTGAAGGGGAGGATGTCGTAATCGACTGCGCCAAAGAAACGGTCATCGTCCATCCCTCTGCCGCCACCGTCAAGAAGTTCAACGAGCGCCGCCTCGAAGAACAGCGCGAACGTGTCACGTATAAAAGCGACCAGAAAGAGACGTATACTCACGACGGCACAAGAATACGCCTGAATGCGAATATCAACATAATTTCGGATATAACCTCTGCCAATGACGCCAACGCCGAGGGCATCGGACTGTACCGCACCGAGTTCCCATTCATCATGCGCCAGACGGTGCCGAGCGAGACTGACCAGCAGGCCATTTATGGGCGCATAATGGATCGAATGCCCGACAAACCGATC
Organism: uncultured Lentisphaerales bacterium; assembly: GCA_964405775.1. GTDB lineage: Bacteria > Verrucomicrobiota > Kiritimatiellia > RFP12 > UBA3636 > JAAZFF01. The sequence goes on along the minus strand of CAYOPG010000105.1, from coordinate 1,887 downwards.
GTGTTCCGCACTCTCGATGCTGGCGGCGACAAGGTGATCCCATACCTGTTAGGAACGGCGGAGGACAACCCTGCGATGGGACTTCGCTCGATTCGCTTCACAATAAAATACCCGTTCATTCTGGATCAACAGCTACGCGCCCTGCTCCGCGCCATACAGGAGAAGCGGCGTACCGACGTGTCGATAATGTTCCCGATGGTTTCCTCCGCCGAGGAGTTCGATATCGGAAAGGAGCACGTCGAATTGTGTCTTGAAAGTATAATCCCCGAGTTTGAAGACCGCGAAATCATCGAGCCGGAAGTCGGTCTCATGATAGAAATCCCATCCGTGCTGGGCGTTATCGACCGCCTCTGCGAGACGGCAGACTTCTTCTCGATAGGAACAAACGATTTCATCCAGTACATGCTTGCCGTTGACCGGTCGAATCCAAACGTCAGCAATATGTACGTCCCACACCACCCGGCGGTGCTCCGCGGCCTGAAAACGATAGCAGACGCTGCTATCCGGCATGAGGTTCCTTTCTCGCTATGCGGAGAAATGGGCCGCGATTCGCGCTACATCCCTTTCCTGATAGGCATAGGCCTGCGCTCGCTGAGCCTGGAGCCGACTCATATCCCGGCCGCTCAGCAGCTTATTTCGCGTTTTACCGTGGAGCAATGCCGCGAATACGCCGACACGCTTCTATCGCTAAGCTATATCTCCGAAATAGAAGGAGCTATAGATGATTTCGCATCCAAAACCTTCGGCTAAGCGCTTCTGTTACGAAAGCCTGCTCCTGAAATCCTCGTAGCCGAAGGTCTTGACGGTTTTTAGTTCCCCGTCAAGAGTGTTGAGCGCAATTGAAGGCAGGTTAATGCCATTGAAGGTGTTGTTTTTGACCATGGTGTAATGTGCCATGTCGCAGAAGATTAACCGGTCGCCTTCCTTCAGCTTTTCATCAAACGAATAAGTGCCGATCACATCGCCCGCCAGACATGTTGGCCCGCCCAGCCTGTACGTGAATCTTTTCTCTCCATCTTTTCCCGCGCCGATTATCTCGGGCCGGTACGGCATGGCTATTACATCGGGCATGTGGCATTCGGCGGAGGTGTCGAGAATTGCGACGGGGACATCATACTCGTTTACATCAAGCACTTGCGCAACAAGAAAGCCTGTATTCAGTGCGACTGCTTCTCCCGGTTCAAGGTAAACCTGTACATTGTACTTGTGTTGGATTTGTTCGATGCATTCGATGAGCGTGGCAATGTCGTAACCCTGCCTCGTTATGTGGTGTCCTCCGCCGAAGTTGATCCATTTCATCTTGTGCATCAGATCGCCAAAATTCTTCTCGACGTGTGGCAGAGTCCTTTTCAGAACGTCGGAGTTCTGCTCGCACATCGTATGGAAGTGCAGACCGCTTATGCCCTCAAGCTCGGAGTCATCCAGAAATTTGCGTGGAATCCCAAGGCGCGACCCCGCGGCGCACGGGTTGTATAATTCCACCTCGACTTCGGAATAGCCGGGATTGACGCGAAGTCCACATTCGATGTTGCGTCCGCTCTCTCGCACTTTATTCCTGTACTTGCGCCACTGGTTCATGGAGTTGAACACGATATGGCCGCAGATCTCAATGATCTCGCCGAAGTCCTCTTCCTCATATGCTGGGTTGAAGATATGCACCTCGCCACCCATCTCCTCGCATCCCAGCCGCGCCTCGAATAGCGAGCTTGCCGTCGTGCCGCTCAGATATTTACCGATCAGGGGATAGACCGCGAACATCGAAAAGCCCTTTTGTGCGAGTATTATCTTGCATCCGGTGCTTTTCATTACGGAAGCCAGCACCTCGAGATTGCGCACCAGTCGCCTCTCATCCACAACATAGAATGGCGTCTCCATCTTGGAAACATC
>CAYOPG010000104.1:0-6500 GCA_964405775.1 uncultured Lentisphaerales bacterium | reverse complement strand
TTGGATTAACAACATGATAGTCAACGACTTAAATACTTTTTCATGATCGACTAGTAAGCGGCTACTCCACGGCTGACATGCTCTGGGACAGCTCCGCTACGGATGTTGTCGCTTCCTGGACTCAAGATTCAGGTTACACGGGGACGGTCACTTTCAACACGGTGTATGGGGAAACGGGCTTCACAAACTTCACCGTGACGGGCGACGCCGTCATCAACGGTGGATCGTTGACGCACACACGGAACTACATGAATGAAGTATACCGTCTTGCCATGACCATCAACGGGAATCTGACAGTTGACGGCGGCGTCATCCATGCCAACGACGGTGGCTTCAATACCAGCGCTGGTCCTGGGGCATCTCCGAATCTCTACGGAGGCTCCCATGGCGGAAAAGGCGGGGGGACGGTTGCGGTTGACAACGAAACCCTATCCAACGAAATGTCTCTAAAGCCGTGGACACCTATTCCGGCATTTGCGGGTTCGACGGAAGTTATCAAGGACACACGCTGGAGCGCGAAAAACCAGACCAAGTTACGCGTTGTCGCCGATACGATAATCGGTGAGCTTGTAATCGAGCCGCCTGTAGAGCTTGATCTTGCCGGCAACTCACTCACGCTCAAGTTGTTCTCACTTGACGGCATGGCGACGACAATCCCGGCGGACACATATACTGCAGCCGATCTGGCGTCTGCCCTCGTCGTGGATTCAATCGGTGGCGGCACTGTTACCGTCTTGCCAAGCAGCACTTTGATTATCTTGCGGTAGGAGAAGTAAGTGGCTAGCGGCTAGGTGCCGGGGTCTAAGACCTAATACCTATTGCCATCCTTTTTTCGCAAGGCTTTTCCACCGCTTCCCGCAAGCTGGCCTCTGCTTGCGGGTTGTGTGCGCAATCTCTTTGCATTATCAGTTTTTTGTGTGGTACAATCGCGGCATGTCAGACAGGATGACGCAAAACCGCAAAATTGGCGAGAAGGACTTCGCGCTTATTATACCGGCTTACAATGAAGGCGAGTCGATAGGAGGACTGATCGAAGAGACGCGTGGCGTGTACCCGACGGTCAAGATCATCGTGATCAGCGACGGTTCGGTCGATAACACCGCCAGCACTGCGCGAGAACTCGGCGCCACAGTGTTGGATCTGCCATGCAATTTGGGGGTGGGCGGCGCAGTGCAGGCAGGCATGCGCTACGCATGCGAAGAAGGATACGACGTGGTGGTGCGGATCGACGGCGACGGACAGCATGCGCCTGCCGAAATACACAAGCTGCTTGAGGCAATGGTGCAGACGGGGGCGGATCTCGTGACCGGCTCACGCTTCCTCGGCAACGGCGAATTCCACGGAGGCACGAAGATGCGTCAGGCTGGGAATGTTATGCTATCGTGGTTCCTAAGCCTGATTTGTCGGGCGCGCGTCACCGATCCGACTTGCGGCTTTTGGTGTGTCAGGGGCGATCTCCTTAAGTATTTTTCGCAGTATTACCCATCGGAATACCCGGAGCCTGAGGCGCTCGCGCTACTGCGCCGCCAAGGGTACGAGATGGTGGAGGTTCCGGTTTCAGTCAGGCCGCGCAAATTCGGAACTTCCACCATCGATTCTTTCGGAACGGTTTATTTTGCCCTCCGCGTTGGCCTTTCGCTTTTGGCCGACCGAGTGCGCCCGGCTGACAAGCGTTTCGCTAAGAAATCAAAGAAAAAGGAGCCGTGATCATGTTGCCCGAGACAACTATAACAATGACGCGCACAATAGCGGGGATTTCCGGAGTTGCCGTGCTGTTGGCAACTGTCCGGTATGTGGTTAAGAAGGGGCTCGGGGCATCGTTTCCACTTTTGTTTGTTCTTTCTGCCACCTCTCTGGGGTTGCTTTCCCTCGCGCTTTTCCCTGAATGGGCCGCGCTTTTCATGCCCGATACGCGCATGGGGCGCATCCGCCTCGCCGTAGCGGGTCTCACCGTTTTCATCCTGATTGTTACGTTCGAATCCATAAGGCGCACGCAACTCAAGGAACGATACGCTCTCCTATGGGTTTTACCATGCATACTCGTGCTAGTTATGACCGCCTGGCCGGGCATTTTAAGATGGGCTCGCAACACTTTTGGCATGGAATACGGCTCGACGATGCTCGCAGCAGTGTTTCTTTCTGTAATGGCTGCCGTTTTTTTTCTGTCCAAAAGCATTTCCAAAAACGAACGAGACATCTCCCGAATCTCCCAGCGGTGCGCCATGCTCGAGGCGCGCATCAGGGAGCTTGAGGCCGCTTCCGATAAAGAGGACGCCGCCAAAAAATGACAGCGGCTGCGCTTGGTTCTCTCGTTTTCAAAAAGGCGACCCGAGAAACCGGGCGCGTCGCCGCGCTCGTATGCATAGCTATAACGTCGTGCGTGTTCGTTCTAAATCCGCATCGCGACACTTTCACCGGTCTCGATGTAGCGATGTACAGGAACATGTCCGGTGCTTTTGCGGGCGGGCGCGGCTTTCACGACCGAGACTTGGTTTTCGAGCAAGTACCCTCAGACGTCAAACCTCTTCTGCTTTATCGTAACGTTGTGGGAACGAGCGGCCGACTCACCCGCGACAGCGTTTTCGAGCTGACAGAATATCCGGATGTCGGAACTGCTCCGTTTTTCATGCCGTTTCTGCCGCTCGCCGCAGCAAGCGCTTCAAGGGCGGGAATGTCGCGCGATCTGTTAGTTCCCACAATCGCCGTTTTGTGGATTGTCTGCGTGTATTCCGTGGCGTGGCGCGCAGGCGGCGTCTGGGGGCTTGCCGCAGCGGTAGCGCTGATTTTCGGGTCGGCTTGGCCGGCATGGTTTCTGCGCGGTTTTTTCCCGGAGGCTGCGGGCGGTGCGCTCCTGGCGATCATAATCGCCGTAAGTCACTTTCTCAAACTGGATTGGCGACTGTATCTTATATTCGGTTTAATGCTCGGGCTTTCGCTCTCGCTGCACCCCACGCTTGCCGTGCTCTCCATCCCTATTGCGCTTTATCTGGTGTTGCGTAGCGGGCGTTGGCGCGACACGCTCGCGCTTGCGCTCAGTGGAGGAGTGGGGACTCTGCCACTTCTTTACGTAAACAAGTACGTGTGCCAACCCTATGGGGACTTCACCGACTTCGGGGCGCTAGCCGACATGTGCCGAGCATCGCCCGAAATCCGCATCGTCGCCGCTGCGCTATTCGGCGCGGCGCTCCTTGGCGTGGCAGTGTTGTTACTTGCACACATGAAGGTCGTACGCGAGTTTTTCGTACGCCCCAAGACACGCGACATTGTTTTCTTCGCGCTGCTGCTCATCTGTGCCATCGGGGATCTTGTGCCGTTCTTGGCGGGAGGCGCTCTAATCAAAGGGTGGCTTGCTACGTGGGCAGGCATAAGCCTCTTCTCGATTACGATCCTGGTAGGCATCGTCTTCCTTTTTATAAGGCGTGAATCCGCGTCCGACATGTTGCTTCTTACGACGCTTGCCGGAGCCGCTCTGGTGTTTATGTACATCAAAGGCGTCGAGACGCCGGTAGGCCTTTGGTCGCAACGACGCTTCACTCCGGTGATTCTGTGCTTAATTTCGCTTCTTGCCGCCCCGCTTTCAAGCGGTCTGCGCGCCGTTGCCGAATGCAACCGTCGCAGAGGCTTGGCACTTGCCGCTACAGTCCTTCTACCGGTTGCAATACATGTGGCATGGTCACCTGCGGCGTATTTCGTCTCCAACGACGATGGGGCATCGCATTTTACAGAGACCATTGAGAATGAAATAGACCTTGCAGGCGAAGACGCGATCACTGTATTTGACTACTATCCTCACAGCGTCCCTTATCAAGCCGACCTCTCGCGCAACGTCTTCGGGATTTCTGATTCAACAGCAGAGAATCATGAAATCGGCGCCATTACATCGTGGCTCGCATCGGAAGTTCTAACAGGCAGCGTGGTTCAGGTTGTGTCCTCATACGCTCCGGTACCTTCGATTGTGGAAGACGGTATTTGGCTGGAAAAAGGCTCGATTGCAAGTGCAAGCTTGCATACAACCTCTACCAAGGCTTTCTTTCCGGTCCGGTGCAGTGAGCGCAAAATAAACAACACCTTTTACAGGGCTCACGCTATTACGGAAGAGAATCTGCATAACGCCGTGCAGGTGAAAAAACTCGATGGAGGTCCGCTGGGGTTGCGCCCACCGTGGGGGCGCAGTGTACGCGGCGGCTACTGGACAATGGAAGGAAGTGGCATAGTGGGCACAGTTCCACCAACGGGCGGTTCGGTTGAGATCGTGCTTTTGGCCACTTGGTTCCCGCCGGCGGGCTCTGAGGAATGGCGCGAGCAGACAATAACCATCACCCCGCCGTTCGAGGCGCCGCCGGTGGAGTTCAGGATCCCTGCCGCCGCAGACTCATCTTTGGCAAGCGCAGTTGCAGTCACTGGCGTGCTGACTCGCGCGACGTCCGACGAAGTAACGCGGCCTCATACGGGCGTCTACCTTATAAATTCTCCAACCCCATACACTCCTTCCGACTATGGCATAAGGGGGTTTGGCGAAGGTCTGGGAGTTGTTCTGGATTCAGCGGAGATTCGGCCGGTTCAACCTTTGCAACCGGGCGGGATGCGGTAGAGCCCGCCTGAAACTTCCACCAGATCCTCGAGCGAATGCACGGGCAGCAGGTCGGTCTTTGCCATCGCGGGGTCGATTCCAAGGTCGGCGGGGGTCCTGACGATTCCTGAGGCGCGCAGCGCAGCGCGCGTGGCGGTGTCCGAAGTGCGCCCAACGGGCGTATCGCCCGCCACAGCGGCAACGGCCTTGCGGCGCAGTTCGACGTCAATGCACTTGTCTATATAGGCGATCCCCTCCTCCGTGATGATATGAGTCACTTGATCGGCGGCGATCATGACTGGCGGTTCCTCGAATACGCCGTCTCTGCATAATTGCTGCGCGTCGAGTTCCTCGACGAAAACCGGTATTCCTTTTTTTTCAGAGCGTGTCGGGGTTATCTGAACGACCAGTTTGCGTCCGCGGAATGCGTCTTCCTTCATGCAACCCGCGGCGGAGGTGGCGGGTGAATTGTGGCGGCGCCCCGGCGGCGTGCCGCCAAGATTCGGAGCGCCTCCGAAGCCGGCGATCATACCTTTAATTGCCGTCGATGAATTGCCGAAACGGTCTATCTGCAGGGTGGCGCCCATGAAAAGGTCGATGGCATAGAGTCCGGCGATATGGACGTAACAGCGGTTGGGGCGCATCGAGCCGTCGGGGCCGCGCCAACGACTCCCACAATGATTGCAGCTTTCAGACTCATCTTCTCTCCTTTCGTTGTTGATGTGCGAACGTTACGGGTGAGCGGACGGATCGCCCGCCGCGGGCGAGACGTACGCTCCACCCGCTGGTTCGACAGTCTTCTTCATACCTCAATGAATCCCTCGAACTTCACGTGAAATCCTTGATGTCCCTCCGGTGACCTTTCCGCCACAGGAAGAAGGCCCACTGGTGCGACAAGGAATCGCTGGCCTTCCCGCACGCGTTTCAGACGAAATGTGTCGTCACGCGACGCGTTAGGTTCGTCCGGGGCGCGAACTGTTATCACCTTGACTGCAAATCGCGCCCCTTTGCTGCTAGCCAAGAAGCTGAAATCTCCGGAGAAGTCGTTGTTGACCCGCTCAACCTTGAACCCGGCCTGCTGCAATTGCGATCCCACCACATTGAGACCCACCTCGTAGTCCATCTGGCAGAGACCTGATGGGAGTCGGTGCCTTCTTTGCATAAGCTGCGACAAGGGGTAGAAGAACACGCGCTCATCGACGATCTCTTTGCCGAGGCAGAATGCCGGCATCTTCATTCCGATCATATAGTCGCTGGGCGCTTTCTTGTACTTCCCGGTGACTTGCTGAAGTGCCGCCTCCTGCTTTTGCGCCTCTGCGATGACATGATCAAGGAAGTCGTCGTTTTGGCCGATCCAGTTCAGCCAATAGTTGCGGTCGTCTTTAGAAAGCGGGTAGTTGTCGTGAAAGGTTGGCATCCAGTCACCGCGCCAGTAGATCCCAAACTCTGGATCCTCAAGAAGGACATGCACAAACTGCATCGCTTCGTCCCGGCTCTTGGGTACTGGGGCTGAGACGAAATCCAACGTTATTTCATCCTGGGGGCGATATGGCGGTGGGGAAGCAGTGAGATTTGGCGTGAGGTGCCAGAAATTCCTTGGGCCGCATTTGTACCAATCAGTACGTCCTTGCAGGTCGAGAACGCAGAGACTCGACAGGTACAACTTCAGGCCGCTGGGTAGTTGTGGCATTTTGTCTTATCCTGTCGAACAGTGTTATTGAGCCTACTTCGCACAATGGCTTCTTTGAGTAAAACGATGGTGAGTATAGGTTTCATTTCAGTTTCAGTCAAGTCCAGAAAACATTATTTCAAGGCCGTATTTTGGCTCTATTTTTAGGGTAGTGGGAGCCGTTTGTGCTGTAAGCACTTTTTGTTTCCACTAGCATCCCATAGGCTTGATTTTAATTCAGCCACCTAGCTGGAACCCACG
>CAYOPG010000103.1:0-6552 GCA_964405775.1 uncultured Lentisphaerales bacterium | reverse complement strand
GTCCGACTTGTATGTCCTCGCGATTTTAAAATAAAATTCTCACATGTGAGAAACATGTAAAACGTTGATAATCAACGGTTTGTAAAATGAAAATAGTAGTTTTCTAACAAAATAAAAACTAAACAACGAATGCTTTTAAACCCCTGTCATTCAAAGCTTTGCATGGCGAAGGCGATATAATTAGGACGAAACAATACTTAAAAAAAGGGAGTTCGAATGGTCAAATACGGTTGTACAAAAAAGCCAAAAAAGGGGTGTTGACAACTTGTTCATAACATGGCGATTCTTTTGCCTTGCCGCAAGTCATGAATATATGCGAATATCCACGTGCTTTCGGTTAGAAGGTGTTCTGCGAAACTGACTGGTCTGCTGCAACTGACAGTGTTTTCGCAGAATCATTTCGAGGCTTTGTATATTAGAGGCCGTTTGACGTTTGGAGATTTTGGAAGTGGAGATACATCAGGAAATTTGGAAGACCGCCTTAACACGACTAAGTTCGTCTCTTGATGCGGACGTGTTTTCGCGTTGGATCGCGGTTATCTCACCCGTGTCACTCGAGGGATCCGTTTTGACGGTTTCGGTCGACAACGAAATGTTGAAGATGTGGGTAGAGAACAACTACCTGCCTTACATAACGGACGCGATGAGGATCGACAGCGGGGACAAGGTCTCTGAAATCCGTATTGTAGTGGACTCAAAGCACGGCTACGATCTGGATGACGGCGGGGATGAGCTCTCCAATGACGATGAAGAGGGCGCAGAGAAACGTAAGGCTAAGGTCAAGCGCCATGCGGCCGCTTCTTCTGCCCCGCGTTTGGGCATGGCGCTGAACCCGAACTACACGTTCACCGATTTCATCATCGGCCCTTCCAACAGCTTCGCGCATGCAGCTTCGATGGCAGTAGTGTCCAATCCCGGCGGAGCATACAACCCGCTTTTCATATATGGAGAGACGGGACTTGGCAAGACACACATAATGCAGGCGGTGGGGCATGCGGTGCAGGCGCAAAACCCGTCGGCGAAAATATGCTATATAACTTCGGAAGCGATGCTGAACGATTTCATAGAGTCTATCGGAACGTACACAGGCAACGAATTCCGCAAACGCTACCGTAGCTCGGACGTCCTGCTCATTGACGACATACACTTCCTCGCTGACAAGGCCGGCATTCAGGAGGAATTCTTCCACACCTTCAACACGCTGCAGAATGCCCACAAGCAGATCATCTTGACCAGCGACCGTCCGCTCAATAAAATCCAAGGGCTTGAGGCCAGACTTGTATCTAGATTCCAGCAGGGGCTGACGACATCAATTGAAAAGCCCGACTTTGAGACGCGCATGGCGATCCTTCGCTACAAACAACGCAATTCAACGGTGAAACTGGATGATTCTCTTCTGACTTTCATTGCCGAGAACATAAATTCCAATGTCAGGCAGTTGGAAGGCGCAATAATTTCTGCTGTTTCTTACGCATCGCTTTCACAACGCCCGCTCACAGTCAATATCCTTCGCGAAGTGCTTAAAGACACGCTTGAACTCGAGAAGCGGCCGGAGCTTTCTTTCAATGAAATACAGAAAGTTGTGGCGGACGACTATGGTTTGCGCATGTCAGACATGACTAGCAAGGAGCGTCCGCAGAACATCGCGCTCCCGCGCCAGATCGCCATGTTCCTCTGCCGCATACTGACGCACGGCTCACTATTCGAGATTGCCTCGGCGTTCGACAAGTCGCACGCCACTGTTGTGCATGCCTGCAAAACAATCACTGGTCGAATAGATACAGACGATGAAATCAAGCGTCGTATAGACACGATTGTGCAGAAGCTCGGCCGCAACCCATCCGAGCTGATCATCTCGTCGCCCGGCTAGGTCGGGGCGTTCAAGTTTCGGCGAAGGCTTTTTCTAACGTTTCTTGAGGGACTGGCTGCGTAAATTTGCTTACGGCTGGTACCACGAAGAACGGCACCAGCATTCCAAGGCAGGAGCCGGTAGCAGCCAGATTTTTTGGCAGGATGAAGAAAAGGATCACGGAAGTGACCAGTCCGGATATCATGCCGGCGAACGCACCTGTGCCGGTTGCTCGTTTCCAGAACAACCCGTAGATGAACGGTGCCAGAAATGCTCCGGAAACGGCACCCCAGGAAAGCGACATGAGTGTTTCGATAAAGGTAATCCGGTGAGTGGCGATGAAGTAAGACAGAGCGATGAAAACAGCGCAAAGGAAGCGCATCAGCGTTACGGAAGCACGATGCGATACGTTTTCATCAACCATGCCCTTGTATAAATCTATCGTCACAGCCGATGCCGAGACTAGGACGAGCCCTGAGAGCGTTGACATCGAAGCGGAGAGGAGCAGCACCAGCATTATGCCAAGCATCGCAGAGGGGAGATGGTCAACAAGCATCGTCGGCACCAGAGTATCTTGTGCGGCGACAACCTCCGGCACCTTTGGCAGCCTGTCAAAAAAGAGGTGCGATAGGCTTCCAGTGTAGTAAGCGGCGCAGCCGATCACAAGCGCGAAGATCGCACATACCACAGCCCCTCTGCCAATCATTTTTTCGTCTTTGACGGTGTAGAATTTGTGCACCATCTGAGGAAGAGCCCAGCAACCGAACGACGTCATGCATACGATGCTCGGCAACAAATACCATGGGCCGGGGTTTGCCGCTCCTGCAGCGCGGTGCTCTGCGTATGCGCTTGATGCTTTCCCCAGAGTTTCGATCACCCCTCCTCCTGGGTTTGCCGCCTCTGTCATGAAGTAGACCAGGGCTATGCTGCCACCAATCATTATTACCCCTTGTATGCTGTCGGTGATAGCCACGGCGAAGTATCCTCCAAGGATAAGATACGCCCCCGTTGTTATTGCCATTATCAGTATGGCGGTATTGAACTCCACGTTCGGAAACGCCGCCACCATAAGCTCTGCAAGGCCTTTGTACACGCCTGCGGAATATGGCAGCAGGAAAACAAAGATTATCATCGCCGCGAACGGCTTCATTGAATAGACCCCGAAGCGCCGGAAAAAGAACTCCGGCATTGTCATTACGTCAAGGTTGTGAGTCATGCGCCGTGTGCGTTTGCCGAGTATCAACCATGCCAGCAAGGCTCCGACCAGAGCGTTGCCTATTCCCACGGAAAGTGATTCCGGACCGTTGTTCCATCCAAATTTGCCGGCGAATCCTATAAACACAACGGCCGAGAAGTAGCTGGTGCCATACGCGAATGCTGTGACCCACGGCCCGAAACTGCGTCCACCAAGGAAAAAGTCGCCAAGTGTCTTGGTCTTGCGCGCCCCCCAAACCCCTACGGCTAACATAAGCACGATGTAGATTACTGCGAACAGAATTGTGTATGACATGTTTGTATAACGTTATAATGGGTTGGTTTGTTTTCAGGCATCCGAATCATGATCGATTTTGCCGGCAATTTTACCATTGCTACAAACGCTATTCAATGAGACTTATGCGGAGGCAGATGCTTAATCAGGCGAAGTCGACAACCTTTTTGATTTCCTCGACGATTTTCTTTTCCTGATCCTTGAGGTTGGGGTCGTCCCATCTTGTGTAGTTCCAGTCTCTAATCATCTGCGTGAGTTTGTGGAAAAAGCTGCGGGCGCTGTCGCGTGAATCAAAGTGCATTTTTGAATCCACAAGTTTCGCGAGGATACCGAAAAAGTACTGCTGGCGTTCTGCGTTGCAAGCAGCGTCGATTTCGTGGAAGGAATCCTGTTGCAGGTAGACGCTGTCCACCAGCTCGCTCTTGAGGTATTCGACGAAGTCTTCAGTCGAAGTGCCTTCTTCACCGACGACTTTCATCATCTGCGAGACTTCATTTCCGCGGTGCAAATTTTCCCTCACTTTGGCCACTAGGGTGGGGTCGCAGATGCTGGAGTATTTGCTCCAGGAATCAAGGGGATCTATTGCGGGATAGCGGCGGGCGTCCGAACGTGCGCGGGAGAGTCCGAGGAAAGCGCCTACGACCTTGATGGTGCTCTGCGTCACGGGTTCATCGAAGTTGCCGCCTGCGGGGGACACGGCGCCGCCAATTGTGACTGAGCCGATAGAGCCATCGTTCAGACGTACGCGCCCAGCGCGTTCGTAGAAAGAGGCGATCACGCTCTCTAGGTATGCCGGGAAGGCCTCTTCGCCGGGGATCTCTTCCAGACGGCCGGATGTCTCGCGCAGCGCCTGCGCCCAGCGCGACGTGGAGTCGGCCAGGAGCAGCACGTCCAGCCCCATCTGCCTGTAATAGCCTGCTAGCGAGGCAGCAGTGTAAACAGAGGCCTCACGCGCTGCGACGGGCATCGAAGAGGTGTTGCAGATGATGATCGTGCGGTCCATAAGCGAGCGTCCGGTGCGGGGATCTTCGAGTTGCGGGAATTCACGCAGCATCTCGACCACTTCGCCCGCGCGTTCGCCGCACGCGGCGTAAATCACGATGTCGACCTGTGCGAGACGGCTCATTGACTGCTGGAGCACTGTCTTGCCAGCTCCAAATGGACCGGGTATGCAGTATGTACCCCCCAATGCCACAGGGAAGAATGTGTCGATCGAGCGGGTTTGCGTAACCATCGTCTTCTCAGGCGCGAGGCGCTCTGCATAGCTTGTAATCGGCACTTTGACCGGCCAGCGTTGCAACATCGTCACCTTCGTCTCATTGCCGTTCTCATCAGCTACCACTGCCACGACGTCTTCTATCGTGTATTTTCCGGCGGGTGCAACCGTTTTAACCGTCTGCCGGCCTTTCATCGCGAACGGCACCATTATACGATGTTGGAACATCCCCTCGGGCACCGTGCCTACGGAATCACCGGCGATAACAAAATCCCCTGGTTTTGCCATCGGAGTGAAATCCCATTTCACGTCGCGCGGCAAAGCATGAATATACTTGCCACGCTGCAGGAAGAATCCGAAGTTTTCCGCCAGGTTCGGAAGCGGATTCTGAAGTCCGTCGAAAATCTGCTTGAGCAATCCGGGGCCAAGCTCCACGGACAGTAGCTCTCCGGTGTATTCGACCTCCGTGCCGGCGGCTATGGCAGATGTGTCCTCGAACACTTGCATATCCGCAAGGCGGCCGCGAATACGCACGATTTCCGACATGAGCGAAAGGTCGCCCAGTTTTACATATCCGACTTCGTTAAGCGCCACGGCTCCCTCGAAATTCACCGTGATCATGTTGCCATTTACGCCTGTGATAGTACCTTTAGTTGTCATAATGCAAGTCTTCTCTCTGATTAAAATGAACGAACGCGCGAGGTTATTCTTTCGGCAGCGCCCCCGTGCGAACCATGCCACGCAGCCTCTCCGAGCCCTGCTCCGCATCGGCGGAGGCGATTGCGTTTAGTATGCCTAGTTTGATGGAGTAGGCCATGAGATACTCCGCTGAAAAATTATCGTACCCCGAGATGTCCTCAACCTTGGTCCAGCGCAACCTTGCAAGTGCCAGCTCACGCTTCATCGGGTCACTCTCCTGAAAGGCCGCGGCGACGGCGTTCTCCACAAAAACTTCAATGCCTGTTTGCGGGCGGATCCACTTCGCGGCGTCCGCCGCCGTTCCGGTACGCACGGCGCGCTGCCGGGCGACGGCGTTGCGGATCATCGCATCGCAGTTGCGCCAGTTGAGAACGAAAGGATCGCGGGTTTCACCTCCGTCGAGCAACGCCTCCAACGCCGCATAATCCGACTTGTTCATCGCCTCCGCGCAAAGTCCTCTATAAGCGTCAACCGTCATGGGCGGCACCGCATTGAGGACGAGCATCGGCAAGGATGCTGCGAAAAAATGGTAGCTCATTTCTGCTGCTGCGGGAAAATCAATTCGGTTAGCGCAGGACGCAAAATGCGACTCATTGCGGCCATGATTGCCTTGTCTGTGAAGTCGTGTTCCACACGTCCGTCCGCCAGCATGACGCGTATGCCGCTCTTGACGTCGCCGTCAGCCGTTATCTTTAGTCCTCCCTTGACGGCGTCTGCGAGTTTTGTCCTTGCATACTCGGAGAGGGCTTTTGCTTGATCGGGAGCCACGAGCACTTCCATGCCACCTGCTGAATCCGGTGATTCGGCGAAAGACTTTACAACGGATGCAAGAAAGTTCTGCAGGAAATCCCCTTTGAGATTATCGGAAACGTCTTTAAGCAGAACGCGTTCAAGCGTCTGCTGCACAGACTGCCCAACACCAAGTACCACATCGCGAGCGGCTTGTTTTACCGCCTGCTCTGAGCGTTGTCTAAACACCTCAGCGTCCGTTTGAGCCTTTTCGCGGAACTCAGCGCATTGTTTTTCAGCTGCGGCCAATTTGCCTTCCGCTGCTTTTTCAGCGTCCTTAAGTATGGACTCGGCTTTTTTGTTAGCCTTCTCCACACCGTCAGACTGGATCTTCTCCAAAAGAGACTGTAGTTCTTCTGCCATTATGATGCTCCCTCCGCTTTTGCGGTAAAACGATAAAGCAAAAATTCTGGCATATTAAGGCGAAAGTGTCAACAATTCAAACTTTGTTATGCGCCGATTGCGTTGTTCATGGTATGCCTGTATTCATTGGGTGAAATTCATACGCCG
>CAYOPG010000102.1:0-6558 GCA_964405775.1 uncultured Lentisphaerales bacterium | reverse complement strand
GCACCAGTCGCCTCTCATCCACAACATAGAATGGCGTCTCCATCTTGGAAACATCGATATCGAAATCAACTGTATTAATCATGCTTTGAATAATATCAATTCGCATCCGTCCGCGCAACTTGTGAAAATCCGGAATAACGAGTCGCGGATTATAAGTCCAGCCGCCGCGCGATTGACACGCTGAATGGGCTCTACGATGAATACAAAAACGCAAATGTTTCCGGGCAGGGTTTTCTGTAGGGGCTGATAAACCTCACTTGCACAACCAGATCGGGAGCTTGGAACTGAGGGCATTGCCAAAAACGCTGGAATCACCTGTGCATAACTGATAAACTGCTTTCAGTAAACATATACACGCATTTCTGATTCCCAACGTGAAGCTTTCTAAAATCCTGGTGGACATAAAAGAAAAGATCGGCCCGCTTTGGTGGTATGCCGTGATAATTTTCTGTGCGCAGAGGTTTTCGGATGTACTCAACGTCTTCGCGGGATTGTGGCTGGTGCCGAAATACGTTCCGGAGGCGGAACTCGGCGCGTTGCAGCCGCTGACGCAGATTGGCGGTTTCCTTGGTTTCCCTCTCGCGATTCTTGTAATGCCGTTTATAAAGCTGCTGAACAAGCATGCAACGAATGGCGAGCTAGGTAAAGTCAAGGCACTCCTCCGCGACGCAATGATTGCATCAGCCGTGATTTTTATCGGGATAATGACAGTGGCGCGGATCTTCCTGCCTTCTATTCTGGAATATATGCGCGTGAAGGACGGCCTACTTACCATGGCTGTCGTTTTTTCAAGCTTGCTGGGTACTCTCGCTCCTGTTTTTAGTGGAGCTCTTCAGGCGCTTAAACGATTCAAACTGGTTACGATATCCGGACTTTTCACGGCTCCTCTACGTTTCGTCACGCTTCTTGTCACTCTGCCTATACGCGGCCTCACAGGTTATTTTGTAGGGCAAAGTGTTCCTCCGACGTTAACTTTGGGCGTAACGGTCGTGGATTTCTTCCGCAAATTTGGGCGCAAGGTTAAATGCGAGCCATACTTCCGCAAAGATTTGCCAATATTCATGGCTTACCTGATCCCATTATCATGCCTCGCGCTCGCGGGAAACCTGAAGGGGAGTCTCGAGATGCTGATTCTGCGCAACCTGCCAGACACGCATTCAGCCGCGCACTACCATATAACCCGTTTTTCAGAAATCGCAACTTATCTTGTGAGCCCGGTGATTTTCGTGATGTTTCCACTCATCTCGGAGAAGTTCGAGAGCGGTTCAAAAACCAAGCGCATGTTAAATCAAACGATCTTGTTTACGCTTGTTGCGGGGTTCTCAGTCTCGGTAATCTTAGCGTTGGTGGGTCCTTGGATTTTCACATTGCACAGCATGTGGAAGGATTTCAGCCCGTTCACCGCCCTTTTCGGTATATCCACTGCTACCGCAACGTTGCGCATGGCGTCTTCATGTTTCACGACCCACGAAGTCGCTTGCGGCCGCTTCCGATACGCATATTACATGGTGCCGATAACACTTGTTGAGGCAGCTTTCTACTATCTTGTTTTGCGCCGTCCAGATGTGTTGGGCATTGGCATAGATACGCTAAACGGATTTTTCAGTCTGGTGTTCGTCTTCACACTGATTCCGTTCTTGGTCATGATGGTGGATCTTTTCGTCGATACCGGAAGAAACAGACAAACCGGTTCCGAAGCCGACCTGTCCAATTCCTGAAAGCTGAAAACCTGATTCGTTTATTGTTGTTTGGACGTCACTCGTCAGAAAACGTGCTTTATGGCAACGATGATCCCGTGCGAGAGGAGAGGGAACATGGACAGGAGAATCAGACCGTTTGTTAAGCGCCAATTAGTCGTTGATAAGTCGACTATTGACGATGCTCCAAATCTCCTCCGCTATCTCGAGCTGTTTTTTCTCGCCGTCAATTACAACAATTCGGTCTGGCTCGTGTTTTGCAATTTCCAGATAGCCTGCATAGAGCCTGTGGTGAAATTCGATTGGTTCGCGCTCGATTCGGTCTCGTGCGCCGTTGCTTCTTGAAAGAACCCGCGAAAGACCAAGCTCCACGGGAATGTCTATCAGGAATGTAAGAGCTGGCTTTACGTCGCCGGTCGCGAAATCATTGATCCGGCGCAATGCCTCCACATCGAAGCCTCGGCCATATCCCTGATATGCCAATGTTGAGTCGGTGAAGCGGTCGAGCACGATCCATGCACCGCGTTCAAGCGCGGGGCCGAGCACGTAGTGGCAAAGTTGGGCACGGCTCGCGCAGAAAAGCAGAGCCTCGGTGGCGGGACTTATCGGTTCGCCTGATTTGTCGTTCTGCAGAATGTCGCGAATGATTTCGCCAGTCGGCGTCCCGCCTGGTTCGCGCGTCGTGAGCACTTCATAGCCCAGCGAGCGCAGCTTCTGCGTCAACATCACGGCTTGCGTGCTTTTGCCGCCGCCTTCAACACCCTCAAATGTTATCAGCTTGCCTTTCATCACCATGGTTCGAACGTTCAGCCCTCGGATATGATCTTTTCGATCGCCTCGGTCGCCATCTTGGGGTTGGCCTTGCCTTTGCTCATTTTCATGACTTGGCCGACCAGGAATTGCAGCGCGGCCTTTTTGCCGCCTTTGAAGTCTTCAACGACTTTAGGGTTTGCTTTGACAGCCTCGCGCGCAAAGCCGTCGATGGCACCTGTGTCGCTTACCTGCGCAAGACCTCTCTCAGCAACCATTGCCGCAGGATCTCCGCCCTTTTCGAACAGCTCTTCCAGCAACGACTTCGCAACGGGCATGTTGATGGCATTGCTCTCCACCAGTTTCAGCAGAGAGGCGAAAGCCGACGATGTCAGTGGCACATCCGTGATGTCGGCGTCCGACTGTCCTAGCAGGCGCAGCACGTCGGTCATTATCCAGTTGGATGCGTTTTTTGCGGGTGCGCCTTTGGCCACCGCCTCTTCGAAAAAGTTCGCCACAGGAAGCTGAGCGCATAGCACTTTGGCATCGTATTCAGGAAGACTGTAATCCGCCACGAACCGCTCGCGTTTATGCTCGGGGAGCTCAGGCAGTTCGCCGCGCCATTCTTCAAGAAGCTCGTCGGTAAGCACCACGGGAAGCAAATCAGGCTCGGGGAAATACCGGTAATCATGCGCGTTTTCTTTCGTGCGCATCGACGCCGTTTCGCCGACATCTGGATCCCAGCGGCGCGTCTCCTGAACAAGCGAGCCGCCAGACGACAGGACGCGCTTCTGACGTTCTATTTCGTAGTTTAGTGCGTCCTGAATATGGCTGAACGAGTTCATGTTCTTGATCTCGATCTTTGTGCCAAGCTTCGTCGTCCCTTCCGGGCGGATGCTGACGTTGACGTCGCTGCGCATGTTGCCTTCTTCGAGGTTGCAGTCGCTAACGCCTGTGTAGACCAGGATTTGGCGTAGCGCGCGCAGATATGCCACCGCCTCTTCAGTGGAAGCCATGTCCGGTTCCGACACTATCTCCATGAGGGCAACCCCCGAGCGGTTGAAATCGACTCCGCTAAAACGCGCGTGGTGTGTACTCTTTGCAACGTCCTCTTCGAGGTGGATACGTGTGAGGTTTATCCGCTTTGTGCCGCCTGACGCTTGAATATCCACGCCGCCGCCGAGGCAAAGCGGTTTGTCCAGCTGTGAAATTTGATAATTCTTCGCAGCATCCGGGTAGAAGTAGTTCTTGCGGTCGAATTTGCTGTATTTGCTGATTTTGCAGCCAAGCATAAGACCCGCCAGTGAAGTCAGCTTGACTGCCTGGCGGTTCATTGACGGCAACGCGCCGGGGTAACCCAAACAAATAGGGCAGACATTCGTGTTGGGATCCGCGGCGAACGTGTTCGCGCACCCGCAGAACATCTTCGATTCCGTCTTGAGCTGCACATGCGTCTCAAGCCCTATGGATACTAAGTATTTAATTGAAGTCATTTTAAAAATTTCCAGATGTCGTCAATAATCAGATTGTCGAAGGTCCGGATATGATCCTTCAAGACAGCTTCTGTTTGCATGTTTGGACGAATATCACAGTAATAAACACCATCAAGGGGATTCAGCTTCACTGTGTACCCTTTAAAATGTCCCGGCAAAAATGTGGAGCTTATCCCATATTCGTTTTCCCTACGCGTTTTTTTCCGTTGAACATCGTTTAGGAAAATCGCGATGTGCGGAACGTTTGAGCTAGTGAGTTTATTATATAAAAACTTATCGACGAATATTTTGTCAATACGGTCTTTGCTTGATGTCTTCACAGATCCTATCAACTTGACAACATCCTTTTGTTCGACGATCAAGTCGTGTTGGTAACTCATGGAAAAGGCTTCTTCTCCGTCAATGAGTACGGGGACCTGCACAACGCCCGCCCGGCATGAAACACCTGCAGTTTCCAAGATCATCCGGATGAGATGCTCAAACATGTCCCCATTCAGTTTTCGCACCTTATTTGATTTCCCAGCAGGCAAGGCATCCAAAGCAAGTCCGACGGATTGTTGTAAGGTATAAGTAACGGTGTTAATGATTTCCCGCGATGAAATTTCAGTTGTTGCCGATGTCTTGGCGGATTTAATGGTCTTTAGAAATTCATTTGCAGATTGCTTGAACGTGTCCGCAGATATCAGAAGGTTGGAGTTAAATGGACGGGTAACCTGAAAACTTCCGTCACGTTTGTACTGCAGGAAACGGTATTGATTTTCATTTTGGGATACAATCTCTGCCTGAATATTGTCCGGGTCTGATATGAAAGACAAAAAATCAGAACAAAAAGAGATAAAACCACCCAGATCTTTAAACGTATTCTTATCTGTTGCCCGCTTGGTGAATTTTTTCATGCTCATCGGTTTGACGCCCTCCGCCGCATGTTCTCAAAATCATATTCTATCCAGGTATCAATGTCCCAGCCTTCCACACGTTCGATGCGGTCCACCGCCCAGTCCAGATATTCGGCAGACAAGTCGCACGCAAGCCACTTGCGTTGCAGTTGCTCTGCGCAAACAGGAGTAGTACCAGAACCGCAAAAAGGATCCAAAACGGTATCTCCCGGATTTGAGGCGACCAAAACGAGCCGGCGCAGCAGTTCCTCTGGCTTTTGAGTGGGGTGTGGCGTCTTTTCATGCATGCCATTACAGGTAGTTGGCAACTCCAAAAAATCGTGGGGAATTTCCATGACGTCTTTAGGTTTAGCACCACGTTTGTTGGGCTGCCAAAGCTCCGCAGGCACCTGCCCTTTGCCATACTGGCTGCTCGCGGACTGTGGGTGTGAGGGATACTTCAGAGTATGTTCATTGTATGGAATACGTATTGCATCAATATTAAAAGTAAACTGTTTGCTCTTCCTGAAATGTAGAATACTTTCGTGGCTGCGGCCCCAGTCCTGCCCTAGGTTGGCCTTGTTCCTGTAGTGCCAGACAAGCCAACGGCATGATTCGAAAAAACGTGATGCAGGGTGTTTAACATCCGCGAGAATTTCTGAAAAACCACAAACAAACAGCGTCCCTGTGGGCTTAAGCACACGCGCCGCCTGCTCTATCCATTCTATTGAAAACTGAATGTACTTTTCTTGACTGGCGAAAGTATCCCATTCCACTTTGCTTATGTTATATGGCGGATCTGCAAAAACTAACTCCACGCTCTCGGATGGCAAGGTTTTCATCCAGTCTATGCTGTCACCTACCCACAACTGCCCGTTTTTGTGCTTGTAAAAGCTGGTGGGTGTATTTTCACCGTTAGAACGTTCCTCGAGGAAAACTCGTTCCCCTTTTGTCTGGGGTTGCCCAAAAAACACGGGGATTTCTTTCTGGCGGGTAAATGTTTGTCGTTGGCGCCTGCCAGATGTGAATTCTGCGGTGCTCACGTCATTCCACCTTTCTCAATCAATGCTTCGACGCAACTTCCCGCCCTTAGCATTGCCACTTCCCCGAACGACGGCCCCAATATCTGCAATCCCACTGGCAGACCTTCAGGCGTCTTGCCGCATGGGATCGACATTGCGCAGATGCCGGCGAGGTTTGTTGATGCTGTAAAGATATCACCGAGGTATGCCTTAAGCGGATTGTTCTCAATCGACCCGAATTTGAAGGCGGGGGCGGGTGTTACCGGCGTCATCATAACGTCGCACTTCTCGAAAGCCTCTTCGAAGTCGCGTCTGACAAGTGTGCGAGCCTTAAGCGCGCGATTGTAGTACGCGTCGTAATATCCGCTGCTAAGCACGTAGGTGCCGAGGATGATCCTGCGCTTCACCTCGGCTCCGAAGCCATCGGTGCGCGACCTGTCGTACATCTCTTGGATTCCGCCCTCTGGCGAGCCGCGTCTGGTGCCGAAGCGTACGCCGTCGAAACGCGCCAGATTGGCAGAAGCTTCTGCCGTCGAACAAATGTGGTACACGGCAATGGAGTATTCGGTATGTGGCAGGCTGACCTCAACCACTTTCGCTCCTGCTCCCTCGCAGGCGTCTATGGCCGCGCGCACGCAGGCCATAACATCTTGATCCACGCCGTCAACAAAGAATTCTTTTGGCATGCCGATGCGCAGACCTTTTAGCGTTGCTCCCGCGA
>CAYOPG010000101.1:0-6598 GCA_964405775.1 uncultured Lentisphaerales bacterium | reverse complement strand
CCGTGGCAGAGTCACCACCCCGACACACTACTGGTGTCTATGGATTAGTCGACTGAACCGCCGGAACTTGCGAATGCTGTTAGAAAGCGCAATTGGTTACCGTCCATTACTAGAATACCCGCATCACAGTCGTAAGACGTCCATTTGCCGTTGGAGAAGACTCGAACTTTACCTGCTGGGCAATCTGCCACAATTGGTTGGTGCCCCGCCTTCAAACCGAGACGGCCGACGCTTGATGTAGCAATAACCTGTTCCGCTTCGCCCTCGGCCGACACACCCTCGGGGGTAACGATTGAAAATTTGAAAACGTTCGCCATACTTAAACGCCCGGTGTATTGGATG
Source organism: uncultured Lentisphaerales bacterium (assembly GCA_964405775.1). Taxonomy (GTDB): domain Bacteria; phylum Verrucomicrobiota; class Kiritimatiellia; order RFP12; family UBA3636; genus JAAZFF01. The sequence continues at coordinate 6,256 of CAYOPG010000101.1, read as the reverse complement.
AAATAGTTTTAGCTTTTTCTACCGCGTCCTCGAATGTGCCGACCATGTAAAAAGCCTGTTCCGTAAGGTCGTCTCCTTTGCCATCCAAAATGGCTGCGAAAGAGCGGATGGTATCGGACGGCTGCACGTAGACTCCCTTTGTGTTTGTGAATATCTCCGCCACATGAAAAGGCTGTGAAAGGAAGCGTTGTATCTTCCGTGCTCTGGAAACGATGATTTTGTCTTCCTCGGACAATTCTTCCATCCCGAGTATGGCAATGATGTCACGCAGTTCTTTGTAGCGTTGTAGAAATTCCTGAACTCTCTGAGCTACCCTTACGTGCTCTGCACCTACGACTGCCGGATCCAGAATCGAGGAAGTTGAAGAGAGTGGATCGACCGCGGGGTATATGCCTTGCTCGACTATGGATCGCGAGAGTTCCGTGGTGGCGTCTAGATGCGCGAACATCGTGGCTGGTGCAGGATCCGTGTAATCGTCAGCGGGTACATAGACCGCTTGCACTGAAGTAAGAGATCCGTGACGCGTTGAAGTAATGCGCTCCTGGAGTTCGCCCATTTCCGTGCCAAGGGTCGGCTGGTAGCCCGTAGCGGAGGGGATTCGCCCGAGCAACGCGGAGATTTCAGAACCCGCCTGCATAAAACGGAAAATGTTGTCAATGAAAAGCAAAACATCGCGGTTCATGACGTCTCTGAAATATTCGGCGATTGTCAGTGCCGACAACGCGACACGCGAGCGAGCGCCGGAGGGTTCGTTCATTTGCCCGAATACCATTGAGGTCTTCTCCAGCACGCCCGTCTCACTCATTTCACGGTACAAAGCGGTTCCTTCGCGTGTGCGTTCGCCCACACCCGCAAAAACGGAGTATCCGCCGTGTTCCTGCGCAACGTTGTGGATCAACTCTTGAATCAAGACGGTTTTGCCCACTCCTGCCCCGCCAAAAAGCCCGATTTTTCCGCCCTTGCGGTATGGGGTCAGAAGGTCGATGACTTTGATGCCGGTGATGAGCATTTCGGTGTCTGGATTCTGCTCCGTGAACGAGGGCGGCGGACGATGTATCGGATGCATGTCATCGTGTGCGACTGCCCCCTTGCCATCAATCGGGCGCCCCAGCAAATCCAGCACGCGCCCTAGAGCACCCTTACCCACTGGCACTTTCAACGGGCTGCCGGTGTCCTCCACTTCGACACCACGTGCGAGGCCATTCGTGGACTGCATGGCGATTGCGCGCACACGGCAGTCGCCTAGATGCTGCGCAACTTCGAGCGTGAGGTTCATTGGCTGGTCGTCAAGAAGCGGGTTGGTGGTGCGCAGTGCATTCAAAAGGGGCGGCCTGTGGCCACGCGAAAACTCAACATCCACGACAGCTCCGAGAACCTGTATAATGTGGCCGGTGTTATTTGTTTTCTGTGTGTTTTCTTTCATTCAATATGCCTTCAGGAGCCGATGAGGCGGCATCAGTCGGTTAGAGCCTCGGCGCCGCTTACAATTTCGTTCAGTTCGTTCGTGATTGCGGCTTGGCGGGCGCGGTTGCGCAGGATCGTCATTTCGCTCCGCATTCGTTCCAGACTCTTCGTGGAGTTGTCCATGGCTATCATGCGTGCGGCGTGTTCGCTTGCCGAGCCATGAAGCAACACATTGTATATGCCAGCCGTTACGAGTAGCCTGGAAGCCGAAACAAGTGCGCTCTGAGGATCAGATTCAACAAGAAGTCTCACGGGATCGGCGAAACCCTCGACAGCTTCTGGTATTGATATGGGGAAGATTCGCTGCACCTGCGTGCTGAACACGGTACTGCTGACATAGCGGTTACATATCACCCACACCTCGTCGAAGCGTCCATCCATGAACGTGCGGAAAGCGAAAAACGACAGGACGTTTGAGTTGCGCAATGTAGGATGAGCCTCGGCAGAGATTGGTGGAGAAACGGACTCTATCGTTTCATGCAAAGCGTTATAGCCTTTCATGCCGACGTAGTATGCGTGGACAGAAGCCGCCCGTGTTACGCGCTGCTCGCGCGCCCATACCCTTGCCTTGCGTATCACGCCGTTGTTGAAGGATCCGCACAACCCATGGTCTGAAGTCACAATAAATGCGAGCACACGTGACTCCCTGCCGACCGGAGCCTTGACCAGACGATGGTTCGCGAGGGCAGGCATACGGGTGAGCTGTGCCAGCACGCTGCGCAGCGGCACAATGAACGGTTCGGGGCGTCGCAACTCCTTCTGCGCACGGTAGAGATGCGACGTTGAAACCATTTTCATGGTCGAAACCAGCCGCCCCATGCTCCTTATGGTTTTCAACTGTTCATTGTGTTCGCTGAAATTCGCCATTGGAGACCCGTCCTATCCTTTTCTCCCGGAAAAGCGCGGAAGACACTTCTCATAAACAGCATCAAGCTTCGCCTTCAGATCGTCGTCCATTTCAGGCAACGCTGCGAAACGTTTCAAATAGGCCTTGCCCTCGTCGGTCTCGTCAATCGCGCGGTAAATTGCGGAAACAGCCTCGTCAATTCGGTTTTCCGGGATTGTTACGAATAACTTACGCGTGGCGGCGTGCAACACCGCCACCTGCTTCTCGACATCCATTGGGCTGTTTGGCAGCTGCCGCAACACGCGCATAAGTGAACGCCCGAGCGCTATCTGGTCAAGCGTCGCGGAGTCCAGATCCGACGAATATCTCGAAAACGCTTCCAGCTCGCGGAACACCGCCAATTGCGTCCGCAACGGCCCAGCAGTGGCTTTCATTGCTCTCACCTGAGCATCGCCGCCAACACGTGAAACTGATATGCCCGGATTCATTGCCGGACGCTGTCCCTCATGGAAAAGCCCCGTTTCTAGAAAAATCTGGCCGTCAGTTATGGAAATCACATTTGTTGGTATGTAAGCAGAAATGTCGTTTGCCTGCGTCTCGACAATCGGCAACGCAGTGAGCGAACCTCCGCCTTTCGCATCGGAAAGCTGCGCCGCGCGTTCAAGAAGTCTGCTGTGAAGATAGAAAATGTCACCCGGGAAAGCTTCTCGCCCGGGTGGACGGCGGAGCAGCAGCGACATCTGCCGGTAAGACTGCGCGTGCTTTGTTAGATCATCGTAGACCACAAGCGCGTGACCGCCGCGATCGCGCCAATATTCCGCCATGGTGCATGCCGTGTAGGGAGCAATGTATTGTAGCGGAGCCGGATCAGACGCCGTGGCGACCACTATCGTGGTATACGACATAGCACCTCGCTCTTTTAGCAAGCTGTGGATCGACGCGACAGAAGACATCTTCTGCCCTACTGAGACGTAGAAGCAATGTACCCCCTTGCCGGCTTGATTCAAAATGGCGTCGATTGCGATCGTGGTTTTGCCGGTCTTTCTGTCTCCGATTATCAACTCGCGCTGGCCACGCCCTATCGGCGTCAGCGCATCAATCGTGATAATGCCAGTGGCAAGTGGCGTGTTAACGTCTTTGCGTTCGATGATTGACGGCGAATCAACGTCGACAGGCATATTGCCGTCGGCCTTTACTGCGCCAAGCCCATCCAGAGGACGCCCCAGCGCATCCAACACCCGCCCGGTCAGCGCCTCGCCAACCGGCGCGGAAACTACGCGTCCCGTCCTGCGGAAGCGGTCGCCCTCTTTGACTTTGGTGCCATCGTCTAGAATGGCCGCTCCCACAACGTATTCCTCCAGATTGAGGGCGAGCGCAACAATTCCTTCGTCAGTCTCCAGTAACTCGTTGAACATCACGCTGGACAAACCGTCGAGTCTCGCCATGCCGTCGCCGACGCTGAGCACCACTCCGAACTCGGCGGTGTCGAATGGTTTGTCCGCCGCCTCAAGCTGGTGCCTTATCAGCGCCGACACCTCGTCCGGCTTCAACTGCGCAATCCCTCCGCTTGAAACGGAGCGGCTGTCATTTTCCAAACCAGGCCCATTCAGCCCTGGAAGATTTTTAAGCCTCTTTACGCGGCCGAGCAACGAGGCATCCAGCATCCGGTCGCGTACTGTCAGGCGGAATCCAGCAAGCAGCTCCGGATTAAGAAAAACCGCCGTTTCAACTGGACCGTTGTATTTCTTCTCTAGCTTCTCCTTAAGTACTCTGAGATCTTCCTCGCTCGGAAACGCCGCAAATTCTATTTTAGCTATAGGACGTTCCGCAGAGGTCTCGTATAGTTCGAGAAAATCCGCCGCGAAAGAACGCAACGCCGGCAAACATCCCCATACCGCCATTTGACGAAGTATGTGGATTACTCCCGAGGATAGCGTATCGCCCCAAACGGCATCCACATTCGCGGCATGTTCGGCAGGAGTACCCGTATGTGTCTGCTTGCAAAATTCGCGGAGCGCTGGAGAGCCGTCCCATTGCTCGAGTATATCTTCGATATCCTTTCGCACGGCTTCCAAAGTGCCGTTTTTAACTGCATTCGTAAGTAGCGCCCGCGCGAAAGGCCTGGTGTTGACGCCAGTCGTCATAATTCCACCTCGCGGAGCATTGCTTTCTGGTATTTCTCCTTCTGCTCCTCGGTCAAATTCTGGGAGAGTATGCGTTCAAGAAGAGTCCCCACTTCCAAAACGGAAGCGGAGTGCACAGCCTTTCTGGTTTCGGAAGCCTCGATGGCGATCTGCTCATCAGCCTTTTTGAGACGTTCAGAAGTGGCGTTTGCGGCCTCCTGTCTGGCCTTTTCCTTGATGCGCTCGGCCTCGGTCGCTGCCGCCCTGATTTTTTCCTCGGCTACACGCCCGGCTTCCGCCAGTATTCGCTGCTTGGCAACTCCCGACTCGGCAAGCTCGGCGCGCGCCCGCTCCGCCTGCCCCAGCGAGTCCTTTATGTCGCCCTCGCGTTTATCAAGCGCCCTGAGCAACGGCTTCCACAGCAGCTTGTTAAGGACAACTAGGACTATGATAAACGCCACCCATGTCTGTAACATCATGCTGCCTGAGACATCCACGATCTGCGTCTTGACGTCCACAGGTTCCTCCTGCACTGTAGCGGAGGTCTGCTGCTGCGCCGATTCGGTGTCCAGCGCCGTGGCTTGGTTGTTAATAGTGTTTTCTGCCATTATCTATACCCCTCTCTGCACCGACGATGAGCCGATTGCGGAAAGCCGTCTTGACACAAGACAGGTTACACGAGGAGGCATATCACCAGCGCGAAGAGCGCGGTTCCTTCGATTAACGCCGCGCCTATCAGCATAGTGACCTGCATCTTACCCTGAATTTCGGGCTGGCGAGCCATTCCCTGAAGACCGGCTGCCCATAGAAGACCGATGCCGAAGCCCGCGCCCAGAATTGTGAGACCCGCGCCAATTGGCGCCAAGTTTGCAAGCAGTGTGATCATTGTTTTTTCTCCAAATCTAACGACCATATTATCCGGCGCTTTGTCTCCACGTATAAAGGGATATAACGCCGCATCTAATGGCCTGGGTTGATAACTAGGTTCATGAAAATCGCGGAAAGCAGGGTGAATATGTACGCCTGCAGAAGTGAAACGAAAATCTCGAAAAAGAACATTAAGACAGCGACGAAAAATGCCGGGAAAGCAACTGCGCCGAAAACCATCATAAGACCGACAAGGTTATAGATTATTATATGTCCGGCAAGCATGTTACCAAACAACCTTACAGCAAGGGCGAACGTGCGTGTTAGGAGGCTCACCACCTCAATTAAAAACATAAACGGACGCAAAACGAACGGGAGTCCCTCAGGGATAAACGACCCCAGCGTCTTCAACGTCCCGCGATAACGGAGAGAATACCCCAGAGTCAACAAAAGAAAAATCAACGCAAGCGCCGCAGTGACGCTTATGTTGCCGGTCACTGCAGAAAAAGAAGGAACGAGGCCGACCAAATTTGCAACAGCTATGAAAATAAAAAGAGTGCTGAAAAACGGCACAAACCTGCGACCTTCCTCCGCGCCTAAGTTCGCGTAAACGATGTTGTCTCGTATGAAAACCAAATAAGCCTCCGCAGCGCAAACCAGTTTGCCTCTTGGACGCAACCGCACAGCAATAGACATCACAATGAGAATGGACACGATCAAGACAAGCATGAAAGAATCAATATTCAATCCAAGCATAGTTCCTGAGTGAACCATCGTGTGATGTTCCACAAACCTATTAATTCCAGCCTGAATCGCTTTTCTGTCCATCTTTATTAAGAAGTGCTAGTCCAGCTAACACTACCATGAAAGCTGAAAACATGCAACTCTTTTAACTCGTACCGGAGCCGATTGCGTTGTTCATGGTATGCCTGTATTCATTGGGTGAAATTCATAC
>CAYOPG010000100.1:0-6614 GCA_964405775.1 uncultured Lentisphaerales bacterium | reverse complement strand
GAAGAGTATGCTGTAGCGTATTCCAAAACTCTTGAAAGATGATCTGGAAGCCCTGCAAAAACAGGCCTGACTCCATCAAGCAGCATTTCCTTGGTTATGTCGCTCGGGAAAGGGAACCGCCCCATCAGCATAAGGTATGTGACTATGCCAAGTGCGTAAACGTCGTTCGTGGGATCGGGAAGCCCGCCACGGAGCTGCGAGGGGGCCATGTACTCAGGGGTGCCAACGATCTCACCCTCTGCTTTCGCCTGCTGTTTAAGGGCGGCGGTGCCGAAGTCTATTATTTTGACTTCAGAAGCGTCGGTGACGAAAATGTTCTCAGGCTTGATGTCGTTGTGAACTACGTTGTTCTTGTGAGCGTATTCCAGCGCTTCCGCGCATGCCAGCAGCACTTGGCAGGCAGTCTGCACCGACAACGATCCGTTATCTACTATCACATCGTATAGAGTCTGACCGTGCACCATCTCCATAACTATGTAGTAGCATGAGTTGTACGTGCTGAAGTTGTAAATTCTTACGATACCCCGGTGACTAAGCTGCATTGCTATGCGAGCCTCGTCCTTGAACGATGCAAGCACCTCGGGATTTGAGAGCAGTTCGGGGTTGATGATTTTTATGGCTACGTTCAGGTTCAGAAATTTGTCGTACGCCCGGAATACCGTGCCGGTACCGCCGATACCTATTAAATCCTGAAGTGTGTAGTGCTCAGGATCTGGGCCGCCCAGCTTAGCTGCGTATCCTGTCTGGTTTTCCGACATCCTCACAATGCGCTTCCCGGTTTTTGTTGTTCCTGAAGCATGCTCGCGGTAAGCGTCAGTTGCATCGCTCACCACCTTTTTCAACTCCAAAAGAGAGTAAGGCCGCGCTATGAACGCGCTACCTTTGCCGGACTCTATTATCTTTTTTGCCTTTGCTGCAAGCATGGCGCCGCCCGTGAAAATTATCTGGACTCCCGGAGAGGTGTGCATCGCGATTGCCATAAGCGATTTGATATCGGCAGCCATAACGCCAAGGTCGCAGATCCATACGCCTACAACCATCGTGTTGAGGGCGTGCCGAACAAGACGTGGGTTCGAAGTTAGTACGATAAGTCTGTCACCTGCCTCAAGGGCTTTTCTCATGCCAGTGACGGGACGGGAATCAAAAATAAGGATCGTGACGGGAGAATTCATGACGTTACGCCGACTCCCATGCCATTGCCGCCATAACGGCATCGAAAATCTCCTGCGGGTCAAGCATTCTGCCTTTGCCCGTCGTACCGCATGCTAGCTCCCCCACGCCCGGTTCCAGCAGGGTCGCACCCCGTGAACGAAGGGTGGCAAGATTTGCCTGCGTTGCAGGATGGTTCCACATATTCACGTTCATAGCAGGCGCGATAAATAGCGGCTTAACATTTGCAAGCGCCAACGCCGTGAGAGAATCATCGGCGATCCCATTTGCCATCTTGGCTATCACATTGGCCGTACATGGAGCGATAAGTAGAGCATCGCATTTTTCGGCCAAGCTTATGTGCATCGGATTCCACTCTAAAGGTTCGTCGAAAAGGCCTCGGCAAACAGGATTGCACGAAAGAGTACGGAATGTGAGCTCTGTTACAAACTCCTCCGCTGCCGCCGTCATTACGACGTCAACTCCGATGTCGGCCCTGCGGAACATTCTAACAAGTTCGCAGGATTTGTAGACCGCGATCGATCCCGTCACCCCTATGACTATGTTTTTCGAGCTATTAGGCATTTATTTTCCCTTTCCCTGTTTCACCGATCAAGCCCGGAGACCTTGTCGGCAATGATGCCGCGCAACTCCGAGTACGTCTTGTCAAGCTCCGCATTCACTACGATGTGCGAAAATTCGCCGGCTCGCGCGATCTCGCCAACGGCGTTCGCAAGCCGCTTTTCGATCTCGGCAAGCGAATCCTCGCCTCGCTTCACAAGTCTAGCGCGCAACACCTCGACCGAAGGCGCTGTAATGAAAATGTCAAGGAAACCCTCTTTAAGCGCATCGCCGTCGGGCAGGCCGGCGACAATGCGGCGCACCTGCCCTGCGCCCTCTACGTCTATGTCGAGTATCACCGATTTGCCGGCAGCCATTGCCGCCGAAACGGTCTTCTTAAGCGTCCCGTAATGGTTGCCGTGCACCAGTGCGTGTTCCAAAAAATCCCCGCGTCGCACACGCTCCATGAACTCGGCCTCCGACAGGAAAAAATACGCCACGCCATCGCTCTCATCGCCGCGCGGCGCGCGCGTTGTGCAAGAAACGGAGTACACGAACTCCGGCGCCTCCGCCAGAAGCCTCGAGCAAAGCGTGGACTTGCCGGCACCCGAAGGAGCAGACACCACGACAAAGAGCGGCCTGTGTTTCCCCATATTTCTCATGCCGGTTATTCTAACAGAACGCAAACGAAGCCGCAACGTGTTGTTACCCTTTGCCGAATCAGTTGCGAACTGGTAGAATGACGCGAAAATGAGTGATTGCAAAGAATCTGCGGAGGTGGTTCCGGATAAGGTCTCGCAGTGGCGTATGTTGATGTTCTACATACCGCTGGCGATTCAGGCTCTTTCGCAGAGTTTAACATACCCTCTGGTGGCAAGCATCGTTTCGCACGGGCGCCTCGGCACGGACGAGCTTGCTGCGTTTTCGCAGGGACAATCGTTGCTGTCGCTCATGGGTGCCATCGGCATTGGGCTAATCACGACAGGCATGGTGTTCGCCCGCACGAAAAGCGGCATGGCCAACTACGGCAGTCTGGTGATGCGCATAGCGGTGGTCGTCGGCGCGTTGCAGTTCATCGTGTGTATGCCGCCGTTCAACGATTTCTTCTTTTCGCGCATTCTCGGACTGAACAACGAACTTGCCGGAATCGCGCGCTGGACCACATTCCTGGGGATTCCCCTCCAGTTCGCGTTTTTCCTGAGAAACAAACATGTTGTGCGGCTATACAATGAAAAACGGAGCGATCTCGCAAACATCGCCACACTCATGCGAGTTCTCGTGACCGCGTGCCTGTCACCTGTTTTCGTCGCCCTCGGCATGACCGGTTTCTTCTGGGGGGCAGTTGCGCTCACACTGCCGGTTTTTGGAGAGGCGTACCTCTCCAAACTCTTCGCCAAACCATACATGGACGCGCTGACAGACGATTCCGGAGAGATAGCGCCTATCAGCAAACAACTCCGGTTCACAATTCCTCTTTCGTTCGGCGGTATACTCATGTCGCTCTCTGCCTTTATGATCGCCGTGTTCATCTCGCGCGCTGAATCCCCCGAAACATCCCTCGCGATCCACTATATAATCATGGGCGTTATTACTCCGCTCGGCTTCGCTGCTATCCGCATGCAATCGGTCGTGATAGCCTTCCCTCCAGAAGTATACGGGAAACGCAAAGTCGCCACCTTCGCCGTACTCGCGGGTCTAATGCTTTCGTCGTGCTCTCTTTTCATGCAGATACCTCAAGTCGCCCAATGGTATTTCGGCAAGATTCAGAACTTGCCGCCGGAACATGTCGCGCTTGCCAAGAATGCGATGTTGATGATTGGCCTGCTGCCGCTTGTGCAGTCTCTGCGCGGCCATGCCGATGGCCTTGCCGCACTAAAACGCAGACCAAACGCTATCCTCTCCGGGCAAGCCGTCTATCTGGCAACAATGGTTCTGTCGCTTCAGGCATTGCTCTCAACAAAAGCCCTGACCGGCTACCTCATGGGAGTGGCGGCTATACATTTAGCGGCGTTAATGGCTCTCGTCACAGTCCACGCCGGACTCGTCTGGGGCGAATTCGATGACAAATATGGCAACCCTTCCAACAGGGTGCCAGAGGCCAACACAAGCTCGAAGTAGCTACCCCTTCCGCGCCACAAAGTACATTGGATGATACGTCAGAGACACCCCCGAAGCGTGCGCGAAACGCTCCGCATACTCCCTGCAGAAACGTCTAGTGCGAGCTGCGGTCCATTTCTCCACGGAAACACCTCCAGTCCCTGTGTCTCGGATGTGCCTAAGCAAACCCGCCACACTTTGGTGCCGGGTCACCTCCAGACTCTCCCCAGAGTGTAGGACTTCGAATCCATAGCGCTCCAGAAGTGTAGCGTGCGCCTTGAGCGTAAGGTAATCAAGTCCGGCTCCGGCAAGTTTTCGGATTTCGAACAAGTTCTCAGGTCCGAAAGTCGAAAAAGCCAAATACCCGCCGGAACTAAGACCCGCCGCCATGTTGCCCAGAAAAGCGCCGACGTCAAAAAACCACTGAATTGCAGAACAAGAAGCCACGTGCTCGCATCCAACCGGCACAGCAATTCGCTCAGCGTCACCGGCAAGGAATTCGACCCGATCTGAGATCGACTTCAGCATCGGACCAGCCTCCGCACATAAATCGTTGGCAACTATTCGCACCGGACTAAATTCGCGCAACAACATCCTGGTTAGCAAACCTGTACCAGCCCCCGCTTCGTATATCGTCGCTCCGTCCGGGAAACCAGAAATCCGCATCTGTGTAACCATTTCCTCGGCGATCTTTCGCTGAACTGTCGCATTGGCATCGTAAGTTGCGAACGCTCCGGCGAAATTCTGCGATATTGACAACTTCTTCACTCGTTGCCTCCGCACACGAGGGACCGGAGTAAAGCTGAATCATAGTGAGCGGAATCGACAACATCCGTCGGGCATATCCCGAACCATGCATTCTGCTGGTTCACTGCGGGGAAAATCGCATCACGCCTCCCTACAAAAGCTCGAATGAATTTCGGAACAACTTCATGGGACCTGGATTCACGCCATATCAACTCTAGCTCCTCGGCAAGGCTGCCGACGCTCCGTGCCGGATGAACAGAATTATATTCTGCAAGCGTTTTTTGGTCTCCACACATCCTACGATCGAATTTGGCGAGAGTCCGTTCCGAAAGCCCTTTCAGTGTGCCCTCGAAAACCATCGGCGGGATGCCCCTTGTTTCATCCACGGGAAATGGTGTCCCGTTCACGGCAACCGCCTCGTCCGCGAACCGCGGGAACTTTTGCTGCAACGCCGAAGCAACCCACACACCAAGCGACCAAGCCACTACACGCACCCTGATGTAGTCGTCTAGGATTCTTCCGTCGAATCCGAGATCTGTATAATCGTAAAGAAGCAGAACATCGGATTCTGGAGCATGAAAATAGCGGAAGGGATTTACATCCATTCCCCATCCGGCGAAAAACACCGTTAGATTCTCATACCCTCGCCTGTTAACGAACTGCTGCTGCACCTGGCCCCCGTAAATGGCGGTTGATATTACCAAAAAAACAAAGTGAACTCAAGACTCGCACCTTGGTGGGATATAGTGTAGAATAGCGGCATCTGGAATTGCAATGCGAGCAAGTGAAACATCTTTAGAGAAGTTCTATGCGGGAAACCGCCAGTTCATCTCCCCGTCTTTTCAAAGGCCCTACAGTTGGATCCGCGGGTCGTGTGCGCGCGTGTACGACGCGGTTGTAAAAAGCGAAGAACTGCTGGCATATCAAGGATCCGTTGTTTCTATGGATCTAGGTAAACCCTTGGACAACAGATCCAAATCGCTGCTTGTCGACGGAACCCAGCGCCTTATGACGGTACTTGCGATGGTGCTGGCAGTCCGTGACGCGATTGCGAAAACAAACCCCGACGCCGCACAGGAAATCACAGCTCAATGCTTTTTGAGCACAGACGACAAAGGCACGCGCCATTTTAAGAACATAGTTCCGAAAAAAGACCGCCGCACATTTGAACATCTGGTGACAGGAGAGTTCTCGCCCTCGCCCTCTTGCCAACTTCTGCGTGCTTACAAATTCTACGCAGACAAGCTTATCAAGACTTCTCCAGAGAACATAGCCCGATATGCCGATAGGCTTCTGCACAACTTGAGCTTCATACATGTTGCCTTGGAACACGACGAGGATCCATATCCGATATTCAAGCTTCTGAGCACGCCCGGAGAGCCATTCACACGCAAGGGTCTGAGTGAATACAACAGATTCGCTTCAGACCCCGAACTCATGGCCATGATCGCAGGCGGTGAATCTCAGGAACTCGAGTTCAAGGAATCTGTCATTAACAAAGACCGCCAGGATCTATCAGGTTCCAGCGCCATAGCCCGCTCTGTCGCCGGGTTCATGAACAGCTTCTCGGGAGGCACACTTCTAGTTGGCGTGCGCGACGACGGTATAGTACGCGGAATCGAGCAGGAATATGCGCTTGTCGACAAAGGCAAAGCCAACTGGGACGGCTACAGCCTTTACCTCAGCAACATGCTGCGAATGCGACTGTCGACTCAGAACTCTTTTCTCTTTTTCGCAATTGAATGTCGTAAGGCCATGGATCATGACGTCTGCGTAATATATATCAAACCGGCGACGGCACCGGTTTACCTGGACAAGCACCTATTCGTGCGCAGCAACAGCCAGACACTCGAAATGATCGGCCCCGACCTTGTGCACTACGTAGCCACGCGCTGGCCAAAGCTCTCTTTCAATGAACAATGAACCCTACCCGAGCTAAGGGTGCACTGAAGGCTCCCGCCGTGGCAGAGTCCTGACACCGCCACAACCATTGTAATATTGCAGTCCATGTAAGATTACATAATCACAAAGGTGGTGCCAGCCCATCTCCACGCCAGTGG
>CAYOPG010000099.1:0-6818 GCA_964405775.1 uncultured Lentisphaerales bacterium | reverse complement strand
GAATTAAAATCAAGCCTATGGGATGCTAGTGGTGAAAATTAACAAAATTTTTGTCATGCGCAACTATTCTGTGCTCTTGCCTGTTGTCCTTGCTCTTGTGTTATTCGCAGGTTGCGAGAACGGCTCTTTTTATTATTCCGCAACCGGCAGGACAACGTCTTTTGTAATAGCAAACAATATCGATGATCCCATACGCGTTGTGTACGCCAGCGATCCAGATACGGACGACAGCACAGTGTACATCCCGGCGCGCAAGCGCAATGATGTTTCGGTTTACTATGACACCACTCTCGGGAGTGACATCAGGTTCACTGTATACTGGGGAAGCCGCTTGCGGGTTTACTCCGTTCCCTATGGAACCGAGTACGTTACGATATACGAGGACGATTTCCGGTAGCTCGCTAATCCACTCCGGCGCCGGATAGTTTGCTCCTGCCGCCCCCGATAGGTGTGGCTTGTATCTGCACTTGTATGCGTTCGCGCACTTCGCCGATATGGGAGATTATACCGATTAGTTTGCCGTCGCGCTGGACGTTTGAAAGCGTGTCCAACGCCATCCCAAGCGACTCGCCGTCAAGTGTTCCGAATCCCTCGTCGAGGAACATAGAGTCAATGTTTAGACCACTTGCCGCCATTGATGATAGCCCGAGGGCAAGAGCCAGCGAAACCTGAAATGTTTCTCCGCCGGATAGATTCGACACGGGGCGCATTTCGTTGCCTTGCTCTGAATCGACTATTACTGGTAGCAGAAATTCGCTGCGCTTAGCTCCGGTAGTGTCAGCATCCACGCTCCATCCCATGCGGTATCTTCCCTTGGTGATCCTGGCGAGATGTGGGTTTGACAGTGCGAGGAGCTTGCGCAATGTGATCCCCTGCGCGTAGCGTTTGAATTGTTCGCCATTTGCACCTCCCAACCATCTGTTGAGCGAGTTCCACTTCGCCGCTTTGGATTCTAGCATTCTGAGTTCATTTTCAAGTCTACGCCGGTTTACTTGCGCGGATTCGTTGTGCTTCAGTTCCGCCTCAATCTCGGCAATCTCAGTCCTTAATTCACCCAGAGTCGTCTCGCAAGCCTTCAACTCCGCAGTTGCGGTTTCTATGTCGCGTTCCGAACGCGACAGCTTTTTGTGTTCGGCGATTTCTTCCTCGTTGTTTTTGCGCAGAGTTTCTAGCTGCATTTTTTTCGTAACAAGTTCATCGCGTCGAGCCTTGGTGTTCTCGATTTTATCGTCGTCCCAACGCGCCGATTCCCACTCTGCCATATCTACGAAATTCAATCCTGAAAGACGTTTGACGAATTTAGCTTCCTCTTCTTCGTGTTTCTCTTTGGCAATTTTTTCGGCTTCCTGACTTCTGTGGAATTCTTCGCGCGCCATTTCTTCAGTAGTCTTTGAGGTGTTCATGGCGTTCTTGCAGTCTTCCGATTTTCTGAACGCGGTGTCGAGCAGACCTTGCGTTTCCATGTCAAGGTTGTCAGGGTCTTCCACATTCGTCTCTTTACGAAGCTTTTGCATTGAATCGACTGCATCCTTCAATTCCCTGACGCTGGCTCCGCTGCTTGCGATGGTCTTTTCGAGTTCGCTTTTATTTGCGTTGCTCTTACGCATGCTTGCTATGAGATTGTTAATCGTTTCAGTCAGCGCTGCAAGTTCTCTTTCAACTGCCGTAGCCAAAGTTGTTGTTTTCTTAGAAGATTCCTCCCGTATCCTTTCAGCGTCCCTTTGAGCTTTCTCCGCGACATTGAAGTTATCCTTGGCATCAGATAGCCTCTTCTCAAGCGTTTTGAGATTGCGTTCGGCTTTTTTCACTTCATTTGCAGCTTCATCACATACGAGGATGTCGTCATGAATCGCAAACGGATGTTTCGTCGCGCCGCAAAGCGGACACGGACGTCCCTCAATTAATTCCTCCCTGTGCTTTTCAAGACTTTTGATTTTTTCGGCAAGCCTTTGATTTTCGAGTGCGTCTTCAACAGCTTTTTCTAGATCCTGATGACGCAGTTCATACTCTTTTTTCACTTCTTCGAAAACGATGCCGAACTTGTTTGACTCGGTCTCAAGCGCCAAAATACGCTCTTTCATCTTGGCGTCTTCAATCGTTGCTTTCCTGATGGCCTCAATGTGCGCGAATAATGGTTCTTTCGCGAACCGAGCGGGGACGGGAACCGCTTCAACCGCCGTTCGTAAAGAGTCTGCGACGGACTTCTTTTCATTGCATTCGGCAAGCTTCTTTTCCGTCTCCGCAATATCCGTCATGAGTTTGGATATGCGTTCAATTGTTGACTCATGCGCTTTCTTGGCGGCGTTGTGTTTTTCCGTTTCAACCGCTAGCAATTTGTCCAGCCTGCGAGCCTCGGCAATGCGCGGTTTCGCTTCTTCACGCTGTTTCTGAACTTTGATGAATAAGTCTGATGCTTCCTGTGCCAGCGGCACGGCTTTTTTATAAGCCTCGGTTGCATTCTTAAGTTCGTCGGCACGTTTCTGCCTTTCTCTCGTGGCAGTGTTGAGACTCTGCCACGCATGGTCTAGATTCTTATGCGGAAGATCAAGCGTTCGTGCCGACTCTGCCACTGAGAGCTTTGCAAGCAACGGCTGCAACTCCCTTTCATCACGTTCTGCTTGTTCCAGTTGGAGTTCTATATGCTTTCGGGATTTTTGCAACTCTTCGAATCGGTTCAGCCATGCGAGCTCTGCTTGGCTAGCCTTGAAAATCTTTTCGGTTTTTTCTTCGGCTATTTTCTTTTCTGCGAGCGATTCTTTTGCTTTGGCAAGCGACTCCTCCGTCATTGTTTCAATGTTGGCTAGGCGAGTTTTTGCGTTTTCCCACGCATCTCGCGCCTTCTGGAAATTTGCGAAGATCGCAAAGCCTATTCGCGAGAATTGCGCAGTGCCGGTGGCTTGCTCCAGGATGTCGGACCGTTCATTGTCGTTGGCCTTTAGAAACAGGTCGAACTGCCCTTGGGCTAGCAGCACGGTTCGTATGAACTGATCAAAAGTCAGACCGACAGCTTCCGCGACCTTTTTGCCTGTTTCCCCTCGACGGTTCTCCGATATGTCTTTGTTTTCGCTTACATCGAAGATCGAGTGCTTCTCGCCTTGCAGATTCCCGTTAGGCTTATTGTAGGCGCGTCGCTGTTCCCAGCGGGCGCGGTATGTTTTGCCACGGCTTGTGAATTCGACTTCGGAAAAGCATTCGCCGGTGTTGCGAGTCATTACCTCGTTGGATGATTGCGAAATGTCTTGGCGGACAGTGCGTCCATAAAGTGCCAGCATTATAGCGTCCAACACCGATGATTTACCTGAGCCGGTCGGGCCGCATATCAGGAATAGGCCTTCATTGAAAGCGGAATCTGTAAAATCAATTTTCCATTCACCTGCGAGCGAATTGATGTTGAGGAATGTGAGCCGCAAAATTTTCATTCGGTCGCCTCGTCGTTCTCTTCCATTGTTTTAATGGCGAAGCGCACCATTTCCATATATTCCTCTGTTTCTGATTCGGAGAGGTTTTCCTCGGAGAGACGACCTCGCGCGACGTCTTCAGGCATTAGGGTTTTAAGGTCGTCAGCTTCTGTGCCGGCGATACCGCCTGAGAAGTTGCGCGGGCGTGCATCGCGTTTGACAAGAACCTTGACGCACGAGTCTTTTACGACTTCGTCTATTTCCTTCCAGAATCCCCTAATGTCGCCTTCTCCCTCGTTGACTTCCACGCTAGCCCAAATGTTTGTGTTTTTCGTTGCCAGTTCTCTGATGCTATACAGTGTTGTTTCGAGATTGCCGGCTATAGATACAAGTTCTTGGAAAGATGGAACCGGGACTATTCGCATACTGGCCGGGACTTTGCCCCTCGAGTCAAACTCTGCGATCACGACGCTTTTTTCTTCGCCGGCTTCGGCAAAACTCATGGGCAGCGGCGAGCCGGAATATCTGAGCGTTTCAATGCCGCCTATTGCCTGCGGAATATGCAGGTGTCCGAGTGCGATGTAGTCCGCAGCAGGTAGGGATTTGGCGGAGAATGAATCAATGCCCCCTATGGAGCGTGAGCGTTCCGATCTCTCGTCGGAAAAGCGTGCCGATGTTATAACGCAGTGGCCTAGAAGCACTAGCGGCGCACCCGGTGCGGCCTTTCTCGCGGCACTAGCCGCTGCGGCGTAGCGCGCGCCAAAACCGTATAGTAGAACAGACTCTCGATTGCTCAAGTCCACGTTGCCGTTGCTTAGACCGCAGGCGAAATTGCGCAGATCCGCGTCGCGCATGTACGGCACGGCGGCGATCACGAGTCCGGGAGAGTCGTCATTGCCTTTTACGACAACAGTTTCGTCCTCCAAGTTTTCACAAGCTTGCCCTATGACGTGGGTATTCAGGTATTTCAGGGCGGTGCCAGGTGAATTCAGGAGGGTTGGAGAATCGTGGTTGCCGCCAATGACGACAACGGTTCCGCAGAGCTTGTTGCCGAACGTTTCGCCGAGGAAAGAATAGTAGAGCTGCGTGGCAGAGTTCGAAGGGGTATACGTGTCAAATACATCTCCACACACTACTAAGGCGTCAGGTCTTTCCTCTCTTAGAAGTCCGAGCAACCATGCCAAGTACTTTTCGTGCTCGTGCGTTCGGTCCTGCTCGTGTAGCCTGCCTCCCAGATGCCAATCAGAAGTATGGATGAGTTTCATTCGGGTACTATTCTGACAAGATTTGATTCGCTCGTCTTATTATCCCATCTATCTCTTCACTAGTTAGCGAGGCGTTTTCGCTGAGATATACACGCATCATTTTTTCGGGAGAGATTTCGCCGTTCACAGATATGTCAATGGAGTCGAGAATGAATTTTGTTTTAAACAAAGGCATAAGGTAGCTTTTAAGAGGCTCTGTCAGCCCCTCTTCCGACAAAAGTCCGTAGCGTTTGAAGTCTGCTGTCAAACTTGCGGCAAACATGGTCTCTTCTTCACTGGTGCTATTGTTGTCTTTAATAAGTCTGGAGAAAAACGTCTGACTGTCTACAAGCGTTTTCCCTTTCATAAAGCTGTCGATGGAAAGGATGCGCGGGGAGGGCAGCACTATCCTCAGCGTCGCTCCGGTGCCGTTTGCTGGAGGAGTGTATTCAAAATCATCGTCCTCCATTTGCGTTAGATCGAAGCCAACCGAAACATCGAAGACTCTTTCGCTGACGTGGCTTCTGGACAGCGTGTCTTTTGAATAAACCGTTTTCCATCTGAACTTGCGTGTCGCAAGCTCTAGGCAAGCTTCGTCCTTAGCCATAAACGAGGAGAACGTCTCCTTGGGCTGGATTGATTTATAGATTTCGATTCCCAGAATAGCGACCGCAGCCAGGGCAGCCAGAATAATTGTGGTTTTGAACGCTCTGAAAATAGAGGGGATCTTTTTTTTGTACGTTTCCATTAAATATCTCAATACTTCACACAGCTTCCGATGACACCGAGAAGAATCAAAATAATGATGGCCAGGACCATTACAGGCCCAACACCATTTCTGCGGGCGGGTTTCCCTTTTACATTCGTTTTTTTATCTTCTTCCACTTTATGAGCGCCTTTCCCGCTTGCGATTTCCTAATTATCAACCTCGGTGTCGCCATTATATACGCATGTCATTGGTTTTGTCATGCGGATTTGATTTTTTATCCAACCGGAATTCGATCTATTCTGAAACCACGAGTTAGAGCCCAGCGGCCTTGTGTGTCGTAAACGGAGATTCTGAAGAATGGTCGTTCGGAATGAGGTCGCGCGGGGTCGCGCGCGGTTAACAACCATTCCTTGATGTCGAATCGCGCCACAAGGCGCTCACCGGCAGGCGCTGCGGTGCGGCGCTGGAAGCGGCTTTCGGTGGTCAGGAAGGCAAAGGCTCCATCTGGCGATTCTAAATGGACAACACCGTTCTCGTACCAAAGGTGATCTATGGATGGACCGGTGGATGCGTAGAATTCTCCGCGCTCCAATGCGCCCATCACATCTGAGTATTCAAGAGTGGGGGATTTAATCATTGTCCAACCACCGAATTCGCTGCCCGCGCTGTGATTGTCGTCCTGCGCTAGAGGAAAGACGTCCTTTCCCGCTCTCAGGTAGTTGTACAAAGGCAGCTCGCTATTGTCGAGCACGTATCCGCCCCGGTGGCACCCCGTGTTATAGCATTCCACGCCCCAGACGCCATTAAGGGGGACATAGTTTTCGGGGTTCTGCAGTGACCAGGACGGATGGTTGTATGACACCAAAAAGCCTAAGGCGTTGGCGCGATCAATGAGCTTCTGTATACCTTCCAGGGAGTAGTCTGGAGAGCGCGAGTCGATTTCAAACTCCGACGGCACGAACCCGTTTGGTGCAAAAAATTTGCTGCCCCACGTGTTTTCATCAGGGCAAATGTAAGGGAAACGCTTCGGGCATTCTTCTTTGGAGAAAAGGTTAAAATGGTGGGTCGGCGTCCAGTGGTTGTCGTAGACACCGGGCTTGTTGAACGCGATTTCGTATGATGTTATGGGCAAGAATAATTCATCCTTAAGATCCGTGTGAGACACTGGTACCTCATGGTCGCTGAATGCTACGACCTCGTACCCGGCGGCCTTGTATCGAGATTTTATTTCGTTAGGGGTGAACGATCCATCTGACACCGTCGTGTGGCAGTGCAGGTTTGCCCGGCGGAAAACGCCGTCGGCAGGTAGAAGGTAAAAACGCATATGAGAAGTCTATCTATAGGTTATCGGTTTCTTAAACGAAGCTCTCCCGTTGTGCCGGCACTTATATGGAGCCGTAACACACCAGATGAGTATACAACAACGAGTCCATTGTTTGAAGGACAAAACGCGTGGAATACGCGTCT
>CAYOPG010000098.1:0-6860 GCA_964405775.1 uncultured Lentisphaerales bacterium | reverse complement strand
TGTGGCACTGTCTGGACTCTGCCACAGGATCACCCCATACCTGTAATCTTGCATGGGGGTTCAAGATTACAAAAGTCGACGGGGTATAAGTGCGGAACATGCCTGTTCGTTCGCACTCATCAACGAATGTTTGCGCCGCTTGTTACGCTTAGTACTGCCTGTACTACTGAAATGGCGATGAAGCCAATTATGAGCGCCACCACGAAAATCATTATAGGTTCCAGAGCCGTTGTCAGGATGTCTACGTTTCGTTCCAGTTCGTTTTCGTAGCGCTTTGCGACATGGCCTAACGCGCCTGGCATGTCGCCTGTATCCTCGCCGGTTGATATTAAGTCTATAATGGTACGCGGGAAGATGCCTCCAGCCGCAAGCGGGCCTGATATAGTCGTGCCGTCTGTGACGCGCTCTCGAGCGTTCATCAACTCGTCGGCTATAACGGCGTTGCCGACTGTCTGGCTAGTGATTTTCAACGCCTGAAGTACCGGCACACCGTTTTCCATCAACGATTGGAGTGTTCGCGCGAAGTTTGCATACGTCGCGCTGGCAACGACGCCCTTGACAAGCGGTAGCTTGAGCTTGAGTGCATCCCACTTCCGGCGCCCTTTGGGCGTCTGTATCCATTTGTAAAGGGCAAATATTCCGGCTATGATGAAAATGATCATGAACAATCCGTATTTCACCGTCCAGTCGCTAATTCCGATGAGCATCTTTGTCATCGGCGGCAGGCCATCTTCGCCCATGGAGTCGAAGATCGTCTTGAACTTCGGAAGTATATACGTCATCGCGAATATAGCAACGCCAAAGCCCATTATCAGTACGATTACCGGATACACCATGGCTCTCGTCACTTTGGAGCGCACGGCGGCGGCGCGCTCCTGGTGCTCTATCAGGCGGCGAAGCACGTCGGTAAGTGCGCCGCTGGCCTCGCCAGCGCGTATCATGTTGATGAAAATCGGGGAGAATATCTTCGGGAATTTTTCTAGTGCGGTTGAGAACGATGCGCCCTCGACGATGGAGTCGCGAAGCGAAGTTATAACCTGCGAGGGGCCGCTTTCGCCGTCGCCACGTGCCGCCAAACGGTTAAGGGCGTTGCCAAGCGTCATGCCGCCTTCAATGAGATCGCAGAGCTCGCTTGTGAACAGTGCGACTTCGTTGTTGTTCATGTGGTTCGGGCGTGTGAGTTTGAACCTTGATTTGCCGCCTGCCGACTTGCTGCGTTCCGCCTTCATTTTCTTTTTGGCGGCCTCGGATTTCTCGGTCACCACAAGCGGGACCAGCCCTAAACGTTCCACAGCGCTTATGGCACCTCGGCGGTCGGCTGCGTCAACCGTTCCTGATGTGCTCTTGCCGTCTCGGCTTTTAGCTGTGTAATCGAACTGGGGCATCGTTTAATGTTGAGAAAATCGTTGTTAGATTCGTTCTGGAGTTTCGACCCCCAGCAGGCTGAGGCCTTTGGACAGGACGAGCGCGACAAGTCCGCAGAGTCGGATGCGGCTCTCACGCACACCCTCCTCGGCCTTCAGGAAAGGCACGCGTTGGTAGAATGAGCTATAAGTCTGCGACAGCTCAAACAGGTAATCCGCCAGAACGCATGGGCGGTATGTGAGCGCAGCCTTTTTAACGGTCGATGGGAACGTCGCTATTTTGAATGCGAGTTCGCGCTCTATGGCTTCCGCCAGAATGAGCGGGTAGGCGTCCGGATCTATTCCGGGAAACTGTTCGCTGTATTTTGAGCGTACGCTGCAAATTCGCGCATAGGCATACTGGAGATATGGGCCGGAGTTGCCGTCTAGCGAGAGTGCCTTGTCCCACGTGAATGTGATCAGGGTGCGCGGGTCCTGGCTTAAATCCGCATACTTGACGGCACCGATTCCGATCTGGGCTGCAAGGGCTTTGGCCTCGTCTTCAGGCATGTCCGGACGCCCAGACTTGATAACCGTCATAGCACGTGATTCCGCTTCGTCCAGCAACGCCTCAAGTTTTATCACATTGCCTTGGCGCGTGGAGAATGTGCCCTCAGGCAAGCGCATCAGGCCAAACCAGACGTGCATAAGCTCGGTCGAATCCGGCGCTATGCCTACCTTGCGGCAGATGTTGAAAAACTGCTTGAAATGAAGTTGCTGGCGCTCGTCGGTAACGTAGATTATCTTGGATGGGGCGAATTCCTTGACGCGCGAATCTACTGTGGCTATGTCGGTTGTTGCATAGTTGAAGGCGCCGTCGCTTTTTCGTACGATGCAAACACCGAGATCTTCCCCCGAAAGGTCCACGATCGTGGCGCCGTCGCTTTCACTCGCTAGACCTGCTTTTTCAAGACGCTCCACAACACCCGCGAGCGCATCATGGTAGTAGCTCTCGCCACGGGTTATGTCGAAGCGCACGCCCAGGCGGCTGTATACCCTGTTAAACTCAACCTTCGAGAGGCGTATAAACTCCTGCCACAGCGCAAGGTTTTCGGGATCTCCCTGCTGTAGCTTTACGAGCTCAGCGCGGCATTGGTTCATCCAGATTTCGTCTTCCTTTGCCCTCGCGTAGCTCTCCACATAGACGCGCTCAAGCTCAGAGGCTGGCGCTTCCGCCAACTTGTCCTTGTCCACAAAATGGCGGTACCCCATGATAATTATGCCGAATTGCGTACCCCAATCGCCGATATGGTTGTCGGCTATTACTTTGAATCCCAGTGCACGGTGCAGGTTGTCGAGCGCGGCTCCAATAACCGTGGAGCGGATGTGGCCAATGTGCATAGGCTTTGCCACGTTTGGGCTTGAGTAGTCGATCACGACCGTATGCCCTTCGCCGCACTGAGGCACGCATGCGTGTTCATCGGATGCCAGGGCAGTGGCGCGCTCCGCGACAAACGAGTCTTCGAGCGTAATGTTTATAAAGCCCGGACCCGCTACCTCAAGCTTTTTCACAATGCCGGGGAGTGAAGCGTTTGCAACAACCTTTTCGGCTATTTTGCGCGGTTGCATTCTGAGCGTTTTTGCGAGCGGCATTGCATCGTTGCACTGGAAATCGCCAAAGGCGGGATTCCCTGTCGCCGTTACGGCGCCAGCCTCTTGAACGCCGTCTTCCGGAAATGCCTTGGCAAAGCATTCCTTCAGCCAACCCGACAATAAATCTTCAAGCACCGGGAACCCCGGTGTACACTCGTCCGCTTTGGAATTCATGGCTTTTACTATACCTTATAAAAGCCGGTTGTCGCAATAGGATTCTCGGATTCTCATAGGGCGAGTTTACCCGAGCAGATCACGTGTGCGATGCCGGTGGGGTAGGCGTGGGGGTTTGCGTAGGTGGCGCTGTCGCGGACTGTGTCGGGGTCGAATATGCAGATGTCGGCTACATTCCCTTTGCGGATTACGCCGCGGCCCTTGAGTCTGAAAGTTTCGGCAGGCAATGATGTTACTCGGCGCACGGCTTCGCCTAGCGTCATTAGTTTTTCATCACGGCACAGAGCGAGAAATCGCGGGAAGGTTCCGAACGCGCGTGGATGCGGATAATCGTCCGAAAGCAGACCGTCCACCGAGCGCAAGGACGCATCTGAGCCGATCATCACCCAAGGAAGCGACAGGATGCGGCGGAGGTTGTCTTCTGACATGCCGAAAAAGAAACCGCCTGTGCGAAGCTCATCGGCTTCGACAATGCGAAGCACTGCCTCAGCTGGAGGCACGCCCAATTCGGCCGATATTTCGTCAATGCGGCGTCCGCGGAACGATGTGTTGGAATCGGCCCACGTGGCGCCGACCATCACGGTGCTCCAGTACTCGAGCGAACGCGTGGTCATCATTTCATCTACGATTTTTGCGCGCGTGGCAGGGTTTCGGAGACGGGTTAGAATTTCAGTTCGATCGCCTCGTTCCGCCCATTCAGGCAGAATGACGTCGAGATCCGTTCCCGCGGCGGTGTATGGATAGCGGTCGGCGGCAACGCGCAGACCTTCGGCGCGAGCGGCTTCTATGTGAGATATGGCTGTCTCAAGTTTATGCCAATTATCTTTGCCGGAGGTTTTGAAATGCGAAATCTGCAAAGGTACACCGCTTGCGCGCGCGGTCTCGATAGCCTCGTCGATTGATTCTATTAAGCGTTCGCCTTCGCTGCGCAGATGCGTGGCATAGTGTCCACCCTGCCGCGCGCATTCGCTGGCGATGGCTTTTATCTCCTCTGCCAAGGCGTGGCATGATGGCTGGTAAAGGAGGCCGGTGGAGAATCCTGACGACCCGCCTTCCAGTTCTTCGGAGAGGAGCCGCGTCATTGCGACTGTTTCGTTTTTTGTCGCGGGGCGTGCCTCCATGCCCATTACCGCCATGCGCAGATTGCGGTGGCCCGTGAGGAACACGATGTTCATCAGAGGCGAGGCTTCGCGGAGCAGCGCGGCATACTCGTGTGCGTTGTGCCATGAGTGTGGGTATTTGTGCGATGCCCAATCTGAAGGAAGTCTGGCGCCACCCTTGAGCGGTGATGCTGAAGATCCGCATTGGCCGACAATCTCGGTGGTTACGCCCTGACGGATTTTGCTTGGAGCGTCGGGTCGGAGCAGTATGTATGTGTCTGAGTGTGAATGAACGTCGATAAAGCCGGGAGACACGCAAAGGCTGGAGCAGTCGATGGCTTGTCTGGCGGTCGCGTTAGCGAGATCCCCGACAGCGTAGATCGTGGTGCCACGGATTCCGACATCTGCGCGGCGCGGTTCGCCGCCGAGACCGTCAGCCACGCTACCGTTTGCGAGGACGAGATCGAAATCATGTTCGATCGAGATCATTCGTCAGCAGGTGCTTCCGCTCCCGCTCCCGTTTCAGGTTCAGGAGTGCCGGGTTCGTCCGTTGCAGGTGTTTGGGCGGGCGCGGTTGGCTCAAGGAGAGCCTGGACCCGGCGCTGGACGCCAGGGAGCTCGTCTATACCGAGGTCGGGGTCTGTTACGAGCATTATTTCGCCTGTTTTCTTGTGTTCGTAAACACGTATCATCGTGCCGTCTGGAGCGTGGCGGACTTTTCGTTCTATGAGGATCTTCTTGCGTTCAAGCATTACCGCAAGAATGAATATGACAGATGTGTTTTCCACGCTGTCCTCCTGCTCCATGAGTCTGCGTAGCAGAGACTCTGCGGTTTCACGCGGCAGCGGTTCCGGCGCCGGCGGTTCCGGGGCGGAGTAGGTACTGTTCCACGAGCTTATCCAGAGTGTGTTACGCAACTCCTGCCAGCAATGGGGGCAGAAATCTAGCCGCACGTATTCGGGGGGCTTTGGTTTTTTGGGATCCTCCGCGTATGCAGCTATTTTTTCCGCAAGAAGGGTCTGGACCACGTCGTTCTCGAAGACGGCGACGGCGGAATTACACCGTTCGCCGTCAATGAAGTCGGCTGAACACTTGTGGCAGGAGTGGGAGCGCGAGCGCAGGTTCCAGTCGATCATGCGAGCAATCCGCGTGCTACTTGTATTTCGGCAGCATGTCGCCGTGGGCGTCGATCAGTGCATCGCACATTGCGACTATGTCATCCATGCTGAGTTCTGCGGATGTGTGCGGGTCAAGCATTGCAGCGTGATATACATGCTCGCGTTTGCGAGTGAGGGCAGCCTCGATGGTGGTGAGGTGGACGTTTATGTTAGTCATGTTCAGCGCCGCGAGTTGCACGGGCAACTTGCCGACGTATGTGCCTTGAACGCCAGCGGAATCGGCCAAGCATGGAACTTCCACGACTGCGTCGGCGGGGAGGTTTTCAATGAAGCCGTGGTTGAGAATGTTGCCGCCAAACTGGAACGGTTTGTTCATTACGATCGCCTCCATGATCGACGAGCCGTATTCATTCGATAGGGAGTGAGTAAGTTGTGCGTTCTCACATATTTCCTTATAGCGCTTTCCCCAGTCCTTGATTTGGTTGACGCAGCGGCGAGGGTATTCGTCGAGAGGGATGTTGTACTCTTTGACGAGTTCTGGATACTTTGATTTGATCCAGTACGGCATATATTCTGCGTTGTGCTCGCTGGATTCAGTTACATAGTAGCCGAACTTGCGCATTATCTCGAGGCGTACCATGTCGCCGGACTTGTCCTTGGGATTTTTTGCTTTGCGCCATGCGTCTAGTTTTTCGCTGGCGACGGACTTTATCTCCGGGTAGATGTCGCGCCCGCCTTTTGTCAGTTTGAGCAACCAGCCCATGTGGTTGATGCCGGCGACGTATTGGCGGATGTCATCGCGCTCGCCAGGGCCCTGATAGAGTCCCAACGTCGAGAGCAGGCCTGCAGAGCAGACTTGGACCGAGTGGCAGAGTCCGACTGTTTTGATCGGCGTGGCGCGCAACATGGCGCCGGTGAGCATCGACATGGGGTTCGTGTAGTTGAGGAACCAGGCGTCAGGGCAGACCTTCTCCATATCGGCGGCGAAGTCGAGCATGACGGGGATTGTGCGCAAGCCGCGGAATATGCCTCCGATTCCGAGCGTGTCCGCTATTGTCTGACGCAGGCCAAATTTTTTGGGGATTTCGAAATCGATCACTGTTGAAGGTTCGTAACCGCCAACCTGTATTGCATTGACCACGAAGTCGGCGCCTTTGAGCGCCTTCTTGCGGTTTGGCACTCCTAAGTAGGTCTTGATTTTCGCCCTGCCTTCGTTGATGTTCCTGTTGAGGTTCTCAAGCATCATTCCCGATTGCCTTAGGCGCTCCCCGTCTATGTCGTAGAGTGCGATTTCGGAGTCGCGCAGCGATTCGCGGCACATGCAGTCGCCGAGAACGTTTTTAGCGAACACCGTGCTGCCCGCTCCCATGAAAGTGATCTTTGCCATAATTATCCTTGTCCCATGTATTGTTGTTTTTTATATTGTTGTTTTTTTCTGCGGCTTTCCGCAACGACCACATAATATACGACTT
>CAYOPG010000097.1:0-6889 GCA_964405775.1 uncultured Lentisphaerales bacterium | reverse complement strand
CCGGCGGCGCCTTTGGGGGATTTGGCTTTTTTGAATGAGATGAGTTTCTCCGAGGCCTTGTCGAGCTGCGCGGCACGCCAGCGCCCACTGGCTCCGTTTGGTCCACCGCCGTTGTCGTTATCTGTTGGAGCGCGCCAGAAGTTTGCTTCGGGGCCGTTTTCAATCATCTGCTGCGAGCTAACTTCCCAGTCTGTAAGAGCTCCGCTGTCCGAGTCGAAAGCCACGGCGAACTCCTCGCCCACCATTTCAATACGCGCAGGGTCGTCTTCATTATCAAACACTTCGACAGCCGGACGTGCAAGCGCGGGCATCGGCGCGGGAACTGCCTCACGCAGCGTGAACTGCGCCCATGCGATCTCGTGTCCGCGCTCTGCCCAGCTTTCGTTATTTGCAAGGGTGAAGTTGAATTCCACAACGTAATCGCGCACTTTGCACGCGGGCAATTTTATTGGCAGCTGCACATCAATGCCGGCGCCGGCTTTCACCGACGAGACGTCAAGAGTGCCGGATGCTATGGTCTCGCAATCCGCCATCAGACGCCATGCGCAGTCAAGCCCTGAAAGCGTGCTGAAATCGTACCGGTTCGTGATGCGGTATTTGTTCTTTGCGAGATCAATCGCCTCTACTAGAACGGGTTCCTGCCACTTTTTGAGTTCCAGCATCCCCGGCGTAGGAGTGCGATCTGGCTGCACAAGACCATCGCAAACGAAATTGCCATCGTTGGGCACATCTCCAAAATCACCGCCATAAGCATAATAGAGCCGTCCGTCATCCGTTGTTTGCGCGATGCCGTGGTCGCACCATTCCCATACGAACCCACCACAGCTACGCGGGTTGGAACGGAACGCCTCCCAATACTCTTTGACGCCGCCGGGGCCGTTGCCCATGGCGTGAACGTACTCGCAGAGGATGAACGGCATCTTGCCGTAATCCTCGGGTTTGAGCTCCCTATCCTCTTCCTTGTAGACGTCGTATGAATTAACGGGTTCCTTTGCCTCTCCGATCTTCTTGACAAAATTCTGATCGGAGTACATGCGGCTGTACAAATCTGCGACATAGCAAAGGTAATCACCCTCGTAGTGTATGGGGCGTCCAGAGTCCAGTTCTCTAGCGGCATTTGCCATTTTAATATGGTTGCATCCAAATCCCGACTCGTTGCCTAGAGACCAAATCACAACAGACGCGTGGTTGCGGTCACGTAGCACCATACGCTTCATACGGTCTACCAGATGTGCCTCAAAAGCGGGGTCGTTTGTCGGATTCCCGGGCCATTTTCTCCAGTCAGAAGTGCTGAAGCCATGCGTCTCCAGATCGCACTCGTCAATCAGGTATATGCCGTACCTGTCGCAGAGATCGTACCAACGCGGATCGGCCGGGTAATGGCTCGTACGAACGGCGTTGAAGTTGTTCTGCTTGAGCAGTTGGATGTCTGCGATCATGTCTTTTAACGAGAGCGCACGTCCTGTTTCCGGATTCGACTCGTGGCGATTGCTGCCCTTGAATAAGACGCGCCCGCCATTTACAAGCAGCACACCATCCTTGATCTCAACCTGTCTGAAGCCGATGGAGATCGGCGCCGCCATCTCATCACCTGAAGCCGCCTTTACTCCGACAACGAGTTTGTAGAGATATGGATCCTCGGCAGACCACTTGCGCGGCGCGGCGACATCGCATTTAAGTGTGATCGTCGAGTTTTTGCCGCCCTTGACAGAAGCGCCGCCAGTGAGCTTCGCTACGAGCTCGCCATCGGCATCGAACAACTGCGCCTGCACATCCGCTGAAGCGATGGCCTTGCCGGAGTTGGCGAGCTTTACGTCCAATGAGAACACTGCGTCCTTGTACTTTTTATCGAACGTTGTCTTTGCAAAAACATCTTCAATGCGCACCTTTGGCATGGCGATTATGGAGACATCGCGGAAGATGCCGGAAAGCCACCACATATCCTGATCCTCCACGTAGGATCCGACAGACCACTGCCAAACTCGCACTGCAAGCACGTTGCGGCCGCCGAAAACGACTAGCTTGGTTATGTCAAACTCCGCGGGCAGACGCGACCCCATACCCATTCCCACGAATTCGCCATTTACATAGCACTCAAAACAAGAGTCAACGCCGTCGAATCGCAACCGGATCGACTTGCCGTCCCAAGCACCGGGTACATCAAACTCCTTGCGGTAGGTCCCTGTAGGGTTCTCATCAGGAACGTTTGGCGGATCGACGGTAAACGGGTATATAATGTTCGTATACCAAGGCTTTCCGTATCCAAGCATCTGCCACATCGAAGGGACGGGGATTGAATCCCAGTCGCAATCGCAGAAATCCGGCTCGTAGTAATCGGCAGGGGCTTCGTTGGGACGCTCTGCATAATGGAACTGCCACTCGCCGCCTAGTGGACGCACCAGCGTCGAATCCCCTGGCTGGCCCCACTTTGCCGATTCGGCATCCGCGAATGGAGTGAACCACGCCCGTGGCTCGAGACGGTTAACTGCAAAATTGTTCTGGTCTTCCCATTTGTGCATATCGTTCCTACCTCCCCGGTTCTTGAGAACCTCTTTTTGCTTAAAAACCCAGCCGGTCTTCAAAGCCCGCTGGGTCGTCTTTCTTTAAAATGGCTCCGGTGGCTGGATTCGAACCAGCGACCAAAGGATTAACAGTCCTCTGCGCTACCGCTGCGCTACACCGGAATATAAACGTCTCCCCTTGTGGCGGGGGAATGAGGTGAGAAAGTACCACAACACTTGCAGTGGTGTCAACACCGAAATTACTGTTGCCGTTCAATTATTTTTTCTGCTATACTAATAGACGTTGTAACGAGACAAGGGAGACTTTTATGAAACTGAAATCAAAACCTGACGATTTAGAACAAAGCCAGCTCAGGCCATCACTCAACCCTGATCCTCCGTCTGGCGGAGCGGTCTTGGCCTCTCGACTCCAAAACCCGACGCTCTCGAAAGACAACGTCAAGGCGGACAACTTCACGTGGGCGGCCGTGTTGGCGTGCATTGCGACCGTCATTTTTATCGCGCTGCTGGTCATGCAGTGGCTTGACTGGCAGGCTTTGAAAATAGCCTGACGCAATTTCGGACCGCGGCTCTCGCCAGTGGCGAATGCCGCTTGCGCCAGCAACGAACCTTAACGCATGATCCGGGATTTTGTCGGGATTTTGTCTGTTTTGTGTTGGACAGTGGCGGGAGGCATGTTTGCCTGGTACGTCGCCGGCATAGCGAAGCAGATAACTTACGTCACCCTTGCGGATGGCCGCAGGGAGGAGCGTCGTATTCCGCTCCTGTTCAGGATAATGCTTCCGTTCGCACCGAACCTTGGAGGACTCGCCAAAAGCCCGGGAATGGCGAAGGTGCGGACAAAGGCGGACGCGAACATAGTTACCGCCGGGTATGAGGGTCTCATCTCCGGATGGGAATTTATAACGCTAAAGTTCCTCTGCCCCCTTATCGTGACACCGATCTGGTGCATCGTGTGGCGTCTCGCAATGATTTACCTGCCGCTGACGCAAAGAAATTACATTCTGATTTGTCTGGCTGGTTTCCTTCTGGCTTACTCCTACCCGGGTGCTTGGCTGAAAGGCGCCGTGAAGACTAGGCAGAAACAGATAGTCAGAGCAATGCCGTTCGTGCTCGACCTTCTGACGCTCTCAGTCGAGGCGGGACTTGATTTCATGACGGCAATCCAACGCACAACGGAGCGCCAGGCGGTCGATCCGCTAACCGAAGAGCTGCTGCGCGTCGTGCGCGAAATTCAGGTCGGCACCCCTCGTCGGCAAGCACTGCGTGCCATGTCCGACAGAGTAAACATTCCGGACATGCGATCGCTTGTAAACGCCCTTGTGCAAGCTGACGAGCTTGGCGTTAGCATCGGCTCGATTCTGCGCATACAGGCCGACCAGCTCCGCGTACGTCGCTTCGAGCATGCAGAAAAACTTGCCAACGAAGCCCCCGTCAAACTACTCGCCCCGCTTGTCATCTGCATCTTCCCCTGCGTGTTCCTTATCCTGCTGGGGCCGGTTCTCTTCTCCCTGGCAAAGATGATTTAGCGCCACCGCGCATTACTGGAGGATATTCACGATTCAACAATGACAACTTTTGACCACGAAACAGCAGAAAAAATAGCGCGATGCGGCAACATCGCTGTCGTAGTGATAGACGATGCCACCAAGGCCATAGACCTCGCACAAGCCCTTCTTGAAGGGGGCGTCTCCGCCATGGAACTTACGCTGCTCACCCCGGAGGCACTCCGTGCGCTGGAAAAAGTGGCGGCTAACGTTCCTGACATGCTTGTAGGCGCCGGCACTGTTCTTTCGCCCGCACAGCTTGTCCAAGCGCGCGATGCTGGAGCCGAATTCGCCGTAGCGCCAGGGTTCAACCCCAAAGTCGTTTCCGCCGCGATAGACATGCGCTTCAGTTTCGCACCAGGCGTCATGACCCCATCCGAAATAGAAGGCGCCGTCGAAATGGGTTGCCATCTGCTAAAAATTTTTCCCGCAAACGTGATCGGCGGCCCGCAAGCTCTAAAAACCATGACCGCGCCGTACGCGCACTTGGGGCTCAGATTCCTACCACTTGGCGGACTTTCTCCAGAAAACACGGCGGAATACCTGCGAAACCCCGCAGTGGCTGCTTGCGGCGGTTCCTGGATCGCTCCTGCCAAACTTATTGTCGCGGGAGATTGGGATGCCATCCGCGAAAACGCCGCAAAAGCCTCGGAACTCTCCAGAACGGCTCGCGCACCCAACATATAAAAATCGGCAATTATGAACTATATCAATCTAGAGCAGAACCCAGAAGTTCTATCGACAATACATGCCGCTCTGCGCGAGGACGGCGTAGATCACGATGTGACCTCACTGTCTCTAGTAGATCCTTCTGCCACAATCACCGCGACAATCCTTGCGCGTCACTCATGCCGCACGGCAGGTGCGAACATTGGCAAAGTGGTCATGCAAATCGTGGATCCAAATCTGGAAGTGGAAATACTGGCGCCTGACGGCTCAGACATAGATGCTAACGATGCAATCATGCGAATAAAGGGAAAAGCTGCGTCAATTCTAGGCGCGGAACGCGTCTCTCTTAATTTCATGCAGCGCATGACAGGCATCGCAACCGCCACAAAAGTTTTTGTCGACGCTGTTGCTGGCACCAAATGCCAGATACTTGACACGCGCAAAACTGTTCCTGGATTGCGGCTGCTGGATAAATACAGTGTCAAGGCAGGCGGCGGCACCAACCACCGCATGGGGCTGCACGACATGGTGCTTATCAAAGACAACCACCGCAAACTGTGGCGCAGCGCCGACAAGTCCCGCCTCGACCTCGCCGTCGCGGCTGCGCGAGACAAGTTCCCGGGAGTTCCTGTGGAGGTTGAAGTGGAGACTCTCGAAGAGCTTGAAAGCGCCCTCTCCGCATCACCCGAGTGGATCATGCTGGACAACATGCCAACGGATCTCATGCGCAAAGCCGTCGCCATCACTGCTGGACGCTGCAAACTAGAGGCTTCGGGCGGCATAAACGCATCCACGGTTCGAGCTGTTGCCGAGACTGGGGTAGACGCTATCTCCCTCGGCTGCCTTACACACTCTGTTATAGCCGCGGACTTGTCTCTAGAAATCGAGGGCTGAAATGCAGTTGCTCGGTTCCATAAACTCACTAGAAGACCTGCGCAAACTCGATATTTACGAGCTATCAAAACTGGCCGATGAAATCAGAGCTCTGATCATCGACACAGTAAGCGTCAACGGGGGGCACTTAGCATCAAATCTCGGGATGGTTGATGTAACAATAGCCCTGCTCCGTGTTTTCGATCCGCCACACGACAAGATACTATTTGACGTCTCGCACCAGTCATACGCGTACAAGATCCTAACCGGCAGACGCGATGCGTTTAAGTCGCTTCGAAAGACAGGCGGCATCTCAGGTTTTCTGAAACGCTCGGAGAGTGAATTCGACACCTTCGGAGCAGGCCATGCCGGCACGTCAATTTCGGCAGCTCTCGGGTTCGCCGCCGAACGAGACCGGCGCGATGGCAAGGAGGCCGTGGTCGCTGTTGTGGGCGACGCCGCGATCTCGAACGGCATCTCTTTGGAAGCCCTCAACAACGTGCGCGATACGACAAACAACCTTATAGTCGTATTGAACGACAACAACATGTCAATCTCGCGCAACGTGGGCGCCCTCAGTCATGCTTTCGGACGCATGCTTGGAAATCCGCGGTACAATCGCGTAAAATCCGCAATCGAGGAGGTTGGAATTCGCCACCTGCGCCTCTCATGGCTGCGCAAGACATACCATTCTCTTGAAAGCCGTATCAAGAGCATGTTTCTTCCCAACACCCCGTTCGAAAACATGGGCATCCGCTACATAGGCCCGATCAACGGACATAACATACGCCAACTTATCGATGCGTTCGAATCCGCAAAAGAAGCCGCTTTGCCAGTGCTGGTGCATGTGGGAACTACTAAAGGACGTGGATACCTCCCCGCCGAGCAAAACCCGGAGAACTGGCATTCTTCCAACCCGTTCGACATTGATACAGGCGTCCGCAACAACGGAACTTCAGAAGGGATCCCGTGGTCCGACGCCTTTGGGAACGAACTCACGAAACTAGCGGAAACAAACGAGCAAATCGTCGCCGTCACCGCCGCAATGGGTGCTGGCACCGGCCTTGCTCCATTCGAAAAGAATTTTGCCGACCGATTCTTCGATGTCGGAATCTGCGAGAGCCATCAGATGACGTTCGCCGCCGGCCTCGCCGCTGCGGGACTTCGGCCAGTGGTCGCCGTTTATTCCACATTCGCTCAGCGTTCGATCGACGGAGTCATTCACGACATCGCCCTACAAAAACTGCCGGTTCTTATTTGCCTGGACCGCTCTGGCGT
>CAYOPG010000096.1:0-7205 GCA_964405775.1 uncultured Lentisphaerales bacterium | reverse complement strand
ACATACCGCGTAGGCAGTACGATTAGCCGATTTGCCTTGTCGGGATTTGCATTATGTTGTTATCATCTCGCATTGTCACAATGCTGTGGCTTTACAACGATTTTACAAATGTTTTACCTTGTCGTGACAAAGAAGCTCGATTGGTTTGGTTAAATGTTCGCATGAAAGCCCAAGCCGGGCTTGCAAAAAGAAAGGATTAAACATGAGAACCAAACTATACATTTCAGTTGCCGCCGGATTGGGCGGAGTCATTCGCGCAGTAGCGCTTTTGTCATGCTTTGCCCTGCTTGCCGCCGAAGCGAAGGCAGACGCGGTCACTTGCACGATATCGCCGGAACGCGCTGTCCTGCAAAGCGGCCAACCGGAATCGGCAGTGGTAAAGGTCTCCATGAAGGGGGGCAAGGCATCGGGCGAAAAGGAACGCCCGGCGGTGAATCTCTCCATCGTGCTCGACCGCTCCGGTTCAATGAGTGGCGACAAGATCATCAAGGCTCGCGAGGCGGCAATCGAAGCCGTCAGTAAACTCGGCGACCGCGATATCGTCTCGATCGTTATTTTCGATGACGAAATCGAAACGATTGTATCGGCCCAGTCGGCTAAATACCGTTCAGACATCATCAGTAAAATCCGCCGTGTGGAAGCACGGGGCAACACCGCAATTTTTGGCGGCGTGTCGCAAGGAGCGAACGAAATTCGCAAGAATCTGGACAAGGGAATGATAAACAGGATCATTTTGCTTTCTGATGGAATTGCGAACGTCGGTCCATCAAGCCCGCATGAACTTGGACGCCTCGGGGTGTCGCTCATGAAGGAGGGGGTGTCGGTTTCAACCGTCGGTCTGGGCCTCGGTTACAACGAGGACTTGATGACAAGTCTGGCCGGCAAGAGCGATGGCAATAGCTACTTCGTTGAGAACAGCGAGGATTTGCCACGCATCTTTTCGTCTGAACTTGGTGAGGTTCTCTCGGTTGTCGCAAAGAAAGTGCGGCTTGCGGTTAGCTTTAGTAACGGCGCTCATCCAGTGGAACTCATCGGCCGCGACGGCAGGATCGATGGCGGCATGGTTTACGTTGATCTGAATCAGATATATTCAAATCAGGAGAAGTTTCTGCTAATCAAGACAGAGTTCTCCGTTGGTGAGGATGGCGAGAGACGAGACTTTGTCACGGCCGAGGTTACTTACGAAACCCCAGACGATGGATCGAAGCATGTTGCGACGGCAAAAGGCAACGTGCGGTTCAGCAGCGACATGCTTATCGTAAAGGAGAGCGTGGACAAGGAGGTCATGTCAGATTCTCTTCGTAACATAACTGCCGTGGAGAGCGAACGCGCCGTGCGCTTGATTGATGAAGGCAAGCACGAAGAGGCGCAACAGGTCATTACCTGGAACATAAAGCGAGCCGAAGAAGCGGCGAAGGCTTATGATATCCCCGCTGCCGAAGTCGTTGCGGATGAGCAACGAGAGTTGTCTCGAGAGGCTGGCGACTCCAGGAAAAAAGCCGCTCCGCTTCCAAAAAGGTCCCGTAAAGTCTTCATGCAGAGAAGCTACGAAATCATGAACCAACAGTCGCCAACGGATAATTAACCTACATGACCACGCCCCGCGTTCTAAAACTGTATTTTGCGCTCATAGGATTGCCTGCCATCGTGCTTGGGATATGCGCGTTCAGAATGCTGGATAACGAACGCGGGCGCATGAGGGAGGTCGAAATGCGCGCGGCGCAGGTCGCCGCCGCCCATGCCTCCACATCGCTCCAGAACATGGTGGCGACTGTGTGTGACGAGCTGTTACTTGAGGTGGAACGCGTCCAGCCCGAGAACCGAATCGCGGAACTGCGCACTATGGCTGATGAGGATCCTCTTGTGCGCAACGTCTTTTTGTACGATTCCAAATCCGGTCTGATCTGGCCGGACGCCAACTCCGCGACTGCAGACGAGAAGATTTTCATGTCTCGCTACAATCTTCTCTTCAGCCATCAGATGGAGTTCGAGGTCTCACCGTCGGAAAGCGGCGAAACATCGCCAGCCTCAATTGGTCGTAGCACAATGATCCCCCGCCGCGCACAAGAAAAGACAGACTCACGGGCGTCCGGCTGGCGTCCGTGGTTCGATGGCAATCAGTTATATCTTTTGGGCTGGTTCACGGATGATGGTGGTGCGACGCTCCGCGGTGTCGAGGTCGAGACTATGGCACTGGTGTCGCGCTTTGGAAATTTGTTCTCAGGGCTTGAGGCTGGCGGCGACGTCTTTGCTGTGATTGATGGAAACGGCCAGATTGTGTATGGATATGCACGAGATGCGGAGGCCCATGCCGAGATTTCGCTTTCGCCGGAGTTGCCTCATTGGGCACTTAAAGTGTGGCGGAGTGGGGACTCTGCCACAGGCGGCGGGGGCGGTGTGCTGGCGTTGGGCGGGCTGTTGCTGGCGTTGTTGCTTGCGGCTCTTTTCGCGGGCGGGGCGTTGCTCGTGCGCGATGCGAACCGCCAGCGGAAGGAGGCTGAGCTCAAGACTACTTTCGTTTCGAATGTGTCGCACGAGTTGAAGACGCCGCTTACGAGCATACGCATGTATGCAGAGCTGTTGGAGGAAGGGCGAATTGGAGATCCGGCGAAGGCGTCGAAGTTCCTCAGCACTATTGTGTCGGAAAGCAAGCGACTGTCGCGTCTAGTCAACAATATGCTCGACTTCAGCAGACTTGAGCAGGGGAGGCGGAAGTATGCGATGGAGAAGCTGGATGTTTGCGGGCTTGTACGCGAGGTGGCGGATTCAATGCGCGAGTGCTTGGCCGCGCGTGGACTTGATGTTGAAACCAAGCTGCCAGACGTTAGCGTTTTCGCAGAGGTGGATGGCGATGCTCTGAGCCAAGTGCTCGTAAACCTGCTGGATAATGCGGGGAAATACGCGTCTTCCGGCAAAGTTGTGTCCGTGGCAGTGTCACAGGAAGGCGGAAAAGTGCGCGTGTCGGTATCTGACCGCGGACCTGGGATTGATAAGATTCATTCGGGCAAAATCTTCGAGCGATTCTACCGAGTGGACGACTCGATAACTGCCGAGACTGCGGGTTGCGGTCTCGGGCTTGGTATAGCGCGCCTTCTCATGCGCGGCATGGATGGAGATTTGACATTTGCCCCACGGGAGGGTGGAGGATGCATTTTCACTGCCTCGCTGGCTGAGGCGGAGGAGTTAAAAAAGAAAGGGGACGGCAATGGCTAAAATTCTTGTGGTCGAGGACGATGCCAACATAAGGGAAGGAATTGCCGAGACGTTGCTGAGCGAATGCTATGAAGTGGTGCTGGCGGCGGACGGAATTGAGGCATTGGCAAAATGCAAAGAGACGAAGCCTGACTTGGTTTTGCTCGACGTCATGATGCCCGGCAAGAGCGGATACGACGTCTGTCGTGAAATAAGAGCCAAGGGCGCCACTACTCCGATAATAATGCTCACCGCCAAGGGCGAAGAGTTTGATAAAGTGCTGGGACTTAGTCTGGGTGCTGACGACTATGTCGTGAAGCCGTTCGGCATACGCGAACTTCTGGCGCGCGTTGCGGCGGTTTTACGCCGTTGCCATACATATCCGGCAGCGGAGGAGGGGACGCGAGCAGGAGAGACATTCGTGTTTGGCAAATGCAAAGTTGACCCGAAGAGATATTGTCTATTAAGCGAAAATCAAGAGTATCCGCTTAGCGACAGAGAGATGCGTTTGCTCGTATATTTCAGCCGTCATGAAGGCGAAGTTCTTACACGCGACGCCCTGTTGAACAACGTTTGGGGAATTGAATACTACGGCAATACGCGAACGTTGGATCAACACATATCGCAGCTCCGCAAAAAACTAGGCGAACCTTCGCCGATAGAAACCGTTCACGGAATCGGATACCGGTACGGTTCTTAAGATACCCGGACAAAACCAGATAATGACACCTCGCGAATCGTTTATTGCCGCATTGGAAAGGAAGCCCCTGCGGTCGCGCTTATTCCATCATCCCGATATTTCATCATCACTCATCTTCACGTCTTTGCTTCCCGAGAAGAATTTCGTAACTCTGACTGCAAATTCGGCCAAGTCTTTGTAGCATATCCACGCGAGGGAGTCGTTTGGAGTAGGCGAAGAATTGACGATCACCATTTTGCCACCGTTGCGCAATGTGTGCAAAGGAATGGAGGAGGCTGGTTGCACGGTGAGGGACGTGCCGAGCACAAGAATCAAGTCTGACGAAGACGCTAGGTCAATTGCCCCTTGGAAAGCTTTTTCAGGGAGCATTTCGCCGAAAAAGGTTATATCCGGCTTGTAAACACCGCCGCATGAGCAGCCTGGCACCTTGTTGGCTGTGCCGACTCGTAGTTGCTGGATCTCCTCGAACGTTTTTGTGTTACCGCATTTTCGGCAGCGATGGAAGGCTGCGGATCCGTGCACAGCATAGACCGGCTCGCTGCCGGCACGTTCATGTAGACCATCAATATTTTGAGTGATCACTCCGTTTAGCTTGCCGTGTTCCTGCATGACCTTCAACGCTGTATGAACAGGCCCGGGTTTTGTGTCGGCGTTGCCGTACACCAAGCGGTCTGCCCGCGAGTAGAAAAACGCCGGATCTGAATCGAAGAGATCAATTTCGAACATCCGTTGAGAATCATTGTCGCGATACACACCGTTTGGGCCTCGAAAATCTGGGATCCCGCAAAACGTCGAGATGCCCGCTCCTGTAAAGGCACATATCCGATTGGATTCTTCGATTAGTTCAAGTAGCTTGTACAATGTGTTCCACCTCCTTATGCCTGCATAGAATACAATATATCCGAAATTCATGCAAAAATGGGCGCCGGGGTGACGGTATGTTGAAACAGAAGAATATTGGATGTTTAGTTTTGCAGATGTGCTGAACTCGTGGCGAACACGCCGCAAAAGGGGAGGAGCTGAGTGCTGCGTTCTGCGCACCCTTATGCCACAGGCACATAACACCGGTATCTCTAAGGTCACAGGCATAGCGGCGAGGTCCACCCCTCGCGCCCCGTCCTTGATTTAAAATTAACGTGATTTATGCCTGCCGGTTTGCTACTATCCC
This sequence comes from uncultured Lentisphaerales bacterium, assembly GCA_964405775.1. Taxonomy (GTDB): domain Bacteria; phylum Verrucomicrobiota; class Kiritimatiellia; order RFP12; family UBA3636; genus JAAZFF01. The sequence goes on along the minus strand of CAYOPG010000096.1, from coordinate 2,145 downwards.
GGCAGTTATTTTAATAAACCTCCGCCATGTCAGACCAAATTTTCAGGCCAATCGTAGGCACGCTCGGATACATCCTCTCGGAGGATCGTAAATCTGTGCTGATGGTGCACAGGGTTGGAAGGATAACCGACGACAACCTCGGCAAGTATAACGGTGTGGGCGGTAAGCTCGAGCGCGGCGAGGGCGTGGCAGAGTGCATGGTGCGCGAGATTCGCGAGGAAACCAGCCTTGAGGTGACCGATATGACGTTGCGCGGAACGCTCTGCTGGACTGATTTCGGCCCGAAGAAAGAGGATTGGCTCGGATTCATCTTTTTGGTAGAGGGCTATAAAGGCGTTCCGTACAACGAAAACGATGAAGGGCCATTGCGTTGGGTTGCGTTGAACGAGATGCCGCACCTCCCAATGTGGAAGGGCGATGCCTTTTTCCTTCCGCTTGTCTTCGACTCCGATCCACGGCTGTTCCACGGCTTTATGCGATATGAAGGCGAAGAACCCAAAGACTGGAGATTTACGAGGTTTTAACTTCTCTGAACATGCCTTGCCAGTCAGACTTTGCCCACCTAAATACAGGAGACACAAGATGAAGCTCAAGAATTCTCAGTCTCATCGACGGCGAATGAGGAGCCGCAAGCAGGGGCTTCCGCCCGGCTCGATGGAGGCGACGGCAGCGGTCGTGGCTCCAAGCCCGGTAATGTCGCGGGTGACTGTCCTTGAGTTCTCGGCCGCCGGGTGCAGCGAATATGAACTAAAGAAGCCCGAAGACCTGAAGGCGCTGAACCTCACGGACGATGTCGTGCGGTGGATCAACGTGTATGGCGTGCGTGATGTCGAATGGCTGAAAGTGCTCGGGGAAGTGCTCGACATCAACGCGCTCGCGCTTGAGGACATCGCCACCACCGATCAGCGCCCGCGCGGCGAGGACTATGGCAAGAACATACACATACTGATGCGCGTCCTTAAGAAAGATGCGGACGAGCTGTTCGGTTTCGAGCAGCTCAGCGTGATTCTAAACCAGTATCTTGTGGTGACGCTGCAGGAGGCGCATGAAGCAGCGGACGTAAAGCTTGACGTGCTTGAGCCGCTCCGCGAACGCATACGCAAGGGCAGCGGCATAATAAGGATGCAGCAGGAGGATTATGTGGCGTACAGGATTGTCGATGCCGTGCTTGACAGCTACCTCGTGCAGCTTGAGGGCATGTCGGAATCGGTTGACATGATTCAGGAGGAAGTGCTGACGAACCACGATCCGCAGTTTCTGGGCGGCATCCACCACATGCGCCGTAATCTCATCACATTCAAGCGCAGCATCTGGCCTCTGCGGTCTGTAATCACCTCGATGAAGCACTCCGAGGGCGATCTGTTCCGGCGCGATACGCTGATGTTTCTGCGCGACGCCAGCGAGCACGTCGAGCAGATAATCGACATCATCGAGACGATGAACGAGAATCTCTCGAGCGCGCTTGAGATTTTCCTGACGAACATGAACAACAGGCTCAACGAGATCATGCGCCTGTTGACGGTGCTTTCGGCGTTTTTCATCCCGCTGACGTTCATTGTGGGCGTCTACGGCATGAACTTCCGCCACATGCCTGAGCTTGAATGGCATTACGGCTACTACAGCCTCTGGGGCATCATGCTGGCCATAGTCGTCGGCATGTTCATCTTCTTCCGCCGCCGCCGTTGGCTGTGAGGGGAACGGCATCACATATTCAGGTATAGTACTAGAAAGTATTGAAACGTTAGTCATCTTCAGTGTTTATTGTTAGAAAATGATAGCGCTATGTCGCACTGTTGCGCAGATTATGTTACAGTACGTGCTTGGAAAACAGTGGAGGAATTGGTCTGTTTTTGTTACCATACGCAATTACAAAATAGCCCTTAGATTCTTATGAAAATTTCAGTCATCACACCCAACTACAATTACGGCAAGTATCTCAAAAAGGCTATTGCGAGCATTCAGTCGCAGGTGGCCGGGGACGGGTCGCCTTTTGAGGTGGAGCACATTGTTGTGGATGGCGGATCATCGGACGTGACACTTGAGCTGTTGCGAGAACATGAAGCATCAGCCACCGATATTGCAGGGTATTCTTTCCGGTGGATTTCTGAGCCGGACAAAGGGCAGACCGATGCCATAAACAAGGGG
>CAYOPG010000095.1:2602-7520 GCA_964405775.1 uncultured Lentisphaerales bacterium | reverse complement strand
GCCGTGGGTTCCAGCTAGGTGGCTGAATTAAAATCAAGCCTATGGGATGCTAGTGCCAATATAATACTGCTTATAGGCAAAGACGCAGAATTCATACTCAAGCATACACTGTTCGTTCTGTTGCCATGGATTGTTATCGCAGTCTCTTTCTATGAGCCTTCCCACAAGATAAAAATGCGAACTCCCCGATAAACATTAGTGCGAATGCACCATGCCTAAGCTCAACCCCAGCCACATGCGCAATGTAGGCGGATTCTTCAAGAAGGGCAACGTCCTTCTTTATTCATGGTGTTATTCCTATTCTCTTGAAATGCCCCGTTGATTCCTCGACATATATTCTTGTTCGGGTGAGTCTTTTGGAGACCCTGCGGGTATATACGAAATATCGTAATCATTAACGATGCCGGCCACTTTGTCATGCGTATCACAACTATACATGCTTATCCCACCCTCGTCCGAGCCTCACATAAGGCGAAATAGGAGCAGGGTTGGGATAAGTCTGGTTTTTCAGTTCTTTCTTTCCAAAAGGGGCTGGATACTGTAAGATAGCCCCCATTTGAACTAAGGAGAATTAATGGGCTTAAGTATCGGGATCGTCGGACTTCCCAACGTCGGCAAATCCACCCTCTTCAACGCACTGACAAGAGCTCAGAACGCACAGTCTGAAAACTATCCGTTCTGTACTATCGAACCGAACCTCGCTACCGTGCCGGTTCCTGATATGCGTCTTTCAAAACTGGCTGACATTGTGCATCCGGAGCAGATAATAAACGCTACGGTTGAATTCTTGGACATCGCAGGGCTCGTGCGCGGCGCGAGCAAAGGGGAGGGGCTTGGGAACAAGTTCCTGGCCAACATCCGTGAAGCCGACGCTATACTGCATGTTGTGCGTTGCTTCGAGGATCCAGACGTGGTGCACGTCGAAGGCAAGGTTGATCCACTCTGCGACGTGAATATTATCGAGGGAGAGCTAGTGCTGGCTGACCTCGAGAGTCTCGAGAAACGAGTTGAGCGAGTAGCGAAAATAGCCCGCTCCGACAAGGATGCCCGCAAAGAGCTGGAGGCTCTGGAGGCGTTGCGCAAACACGTCGAGGGAGGCAATCCTGTCCGGTCGTTTCCTGATCACGATTCACCAGATTTGAAGGAGACCCTCCGTGACATGAGGTTCTTGACCGACAAAACCACGATCTTTGTGGCCAACGTCGGCGAAGGAAATGTCGCAGAGGACAACGACCTCGTGCGCACAGTCCGGGAATATGCCGCAAAGCATGGTGAGGAGTGCGTGCGTATCTGCGCCAAAATCGAGGAGGACATGGCAGGGCTTCCAGATGCTGAGCGCAATGAGTTTCTGGCATCCTATGGCGTGGAGCAGAGCGGGCTTGACGTCATAATTGCCGCAGGTTACAAGGCGCTCGGGCTGATCAGCTTCCTCACGGCAGGACCTAAAGAAGTGCGCGCCTGGCCGATTCGCCGCGGTTGGAAGGCTCCGAAAGCGGCGGGCGCCATCCACTCGGATTTCGAACGCGGGTTCATCCGCGCACAGGTTATTTCTTATGACGATTACATTAAACACGGTGGAGAACAGCCCTGCAAGGCGCTTGGTCTGGCGCGAATGGAAGGCAAGGAATACGTTGTCGCCGATGGAGATGTGATTGAGTATCTATTCAATGTTTAACGGCAGAAAACCGGATAAGGACATCCCTTGAAAACAACCAAACACGACAAGACATTTCACACCGCGATCGCCGCGGCGTGTTGCACGCTGGCTTTTTTCGGCACATTTCTGCCTGTCTCTGCGCAGCAGCGCGCCGCCGCGCTGCCACGTGCGCTCACCACGTACGGCACGGGCAGCGATACCACGAAAATTCAGGCCGATCGCGCCGAATACGAGCTTGACACAGGCTGGGTCACGTTCTCGGGGAACGTTGCTATAAAATACAAGGATGTCGAGCTGCGCTCAGACCGAATCCGCTATAACCAGAAAACTGGCGATGCGCAAGCGAATGGGAAAGTGGCGCTTGTTAGCGACGACGGCAGTGTGTGGCGCGGGGAATCGCTAGACATCAATTTAAAAGAAGTTGCAGGCAAGGTTGAATCAATAGACATATACACCCGCCCGTTTCGCGTGCTCGCCGAGACCGGAACCATCGCTAACAACAATACATACGAAATCAGCAACGCTACGCTCACAACCTGCACGAACGCTCCAGGCTTCTTCCACTGGCAAATGGACACCAGCCACGCGCGCTTCCGCCCGGACGACGACGTCACATTATGGGGCGGAGTCCCACGGTTGTTCGGAGTTCCGTTCTTCTATCTGCCTTATTACTGGAAGGATCTTAACCGCCACTATGGCTTCCGTTTCGAGCCCGGTTACCAGAGCTCCTGGGGCGCGTATCTGCTTAGCTCATACAAACTCCCCCTCATACGCGACAAAGTCAACCAGAACTTCCTTGACTCGCGCACCAGCGTCGACTATCGCTACGAAAGAGGTTTCGCGTATGGTGAAAGACTGAACTGGGAATTCAGCGAGTTCGGCACGGGGTGGTTTTCGGCTTACTATGCGGACGATGATGAGCCGCCGGTAGGTATTGAGGACCCCGGGCGCTACCGTCTGAGGTTCAACCATGACTGGAATGCCACGTACAGGGATCAAATCCTGATGCAGGCACTTTACGTCAGTGACGATCTTTTCATGGACGACTTCTTTGAAAAAGAATTCCGCCGCATGAACCAGCCGGACAACTACGTGTCCTACACCCACTTGGGCGACATTTACAGCGCCGGCCTTATTGCGCGATTCCGTCTTAATGATTTCTACACGCAGGTGGAACGTCTTCCCGAGGCATGGTTCAACCTAAATTCAATAGAGCTCGGCGAGACCGGCGTGTACGTGGAAAACAGAACCGCGGCCAGCTTTCTAAACAAAGAATACGACGAACGGTACGATCCTATGCCGGAGGCTTACGACGCATTCAGACTGGACTCCGGAACCACAATCTCCAGACCTATGAAGTTCTTCGGTGTTCTGAATTTCAATCCCCGTGCCGGATATCGAGCAACCTATTACGACAAGACCCTTGAAAAAATAACCAGCGCCTCCACTACCCAAATAACAACCACAAACGAATACGGTGATGTTGAGAGCGTCTACAGAACAGTAAGTGAAACAACCGCTTACGAGGCGGATTCCGACCTCCGCTCCTTGTTTGAACTTGGCGCCGACCTGTCGTTCAAGGCATTCGGGCACTGGAGAGACGACTCCGGCAATATATGGAGACATGTGGTTGAGCCATATTTGAACTATACTTTTATACCGGAACCGAATCTGGTTCCAGACGATCTATATCAATTCGACGACGTTGACACTCTCAATAAGTACCACTACATACGCCCGGGCGTTCGCAACCGCTGGCAGGTTAAGCACCCAAATAGCAAGCATGTCTACGAACGCCTATACATGAACTTTTTTGCGGATATAAACCTCGACCCTGAGGAAGACGAAGACAACCTTGACAGAATTTACTTCGAAACAAAATATCGTCCAAATACCTGGCTCCGGTTCGATTTCGAAACTTGGTACGACGCGCAGGAATCGGATATTGATAGCGCCGCCGCCCGCGTAATCGCATGGCATAATGTTTTCACATCGGATGTTGAGTTCCGCTACCGCAACGATGAAAGCAGCCTGTTGCTCGGCAGTTTAACATGGAGCATGAATCAGGCATGGTCGATGAACGTGTTCGGCCGATATGAGTTTGAGAATTCCCAAGTCGAGGAAATCGGCTCGTGGATACAGCACAAGTGGGATTGCATGGCTGTCCGCCTCTATGTGAGCGTTCAGCCTGGCTACGGAGTGCGCAGAGATGGTTCGGAGGAAGAGGATGATTACAAGGTCTCTATAGTAGGCTGGCTAACAGACTTCACACCCGATAATATCCGCGAAAGCGAAATCCGTTGACCCACCGGCGAATGTCGCGCCAAAACACACAAAACATTTAACAATAACCATCCCGAAGAACACTATTCCTGATGATACATACGCATATATTTAAATTCTCCGCTGCTCTAGCCATCTCATCCACTTTCGCGACAGCCGCCTCGTGGGAGGATCCGCCGCCCGCGACAGTTATTGAGCCCAGCGAGCCCGTCTATACCCAGCCAGTGCGCCAGCAAGCCCAGCCCCAGACGCGCCAAGTGCGTCCTACTCGTCAGCCTGCGCAACAGTATCAGACCCGTCAGGTCGGATCGCCATCTCGTCAACCTGTGCGGACACCGCCCCGCCAGCCGTCGCAACAGTATCAGACCCGTCAGGTTCAGCCCCGCCAGCCACAGCAGCCCCGCTATGTGCAACCCGAGCCTCAGCCGGAGCCGCGTTACGTGCAACCCGAGCCTCAGCCACGGTATGTCCCGCCACGCGATTACGCTCCCTACGTGGAAGAACCTGAAATGTACGAATACTCGGTGCGGGAAGACGTAAGCGGCCAATATGGCGACCTCTTCTCACAGCATCTTGACGCTAAACGGCGCCCCGTGTATTCGTACGGCGGCGGCTACGTGGCAGAGACGGAATTTGGAACGTACGGCGTTACGGACATGGCGGAGGCAAACCTTGAGTTTAGGCTCTTCCGGTTCGACAATTTTCTCTGGGGTCACTTTGACGCATGGGTCGTCGGGCACGGAATATATTTCATCGACAACCCCGGCATGGAAGCTATCCCCGATGGTCTGATTGACGCCGGTATCGACGTCGGCCTGTGGTGGCGTTTTGTAAACGGATGGTCTACTGAAATCCGCGCTATGCCTGGTGTCTTCTCCGATGTCACCCAACCCACCTTCGGTATACCGATTACTTTGAACGCCTACTACGCTTTCAATCCCCAGCTTAGCCTTAAACTCGGCGCGACATACCGCCCCG
>CAYOPG010000095.1:0-2502 GCA_964405775.1 uncultured Lentisphaerales bacterium | reverse complement strand
TACTACGCTTTCAATCCCCAGCTTAGCCTTAAACTCGGCGCGACATACCGCCCCGGTTGGGACATCCCTGTCATGCCAAGCGCGGGTATCGCATGGGAGCCGGTCGATTTTTTACGAGTCGAGGCGATGTTGCCAAAAAGCAAAATTACTCTCTTCCCCGACCACGTGCTCTCCTTCTTCGGAACCTTCGAGTGGCGTAACGTCACCTATGCGCTTTCGGACGATGATCCCTCCATGCCGGATAAGCTCACACTGGACGACATGCTCGTTACCGGCGGCGTGGCGTTGAGCCCAATGGGCGACTACTCCATCGTCGGCGAATACGGCGTGTTTATTGCCCGTGAACTTTCTGCCGATGTCGAGAAGGACAAGGCCATCGACCTCTCAGAGGAGTCTTTTATCCGCGTAATGCTTCAGGGGTCTTTCTAAGGGCTATATCAGGTAAAGGAGGATCGGCGCATTGCTCACGTACTGCATGAACGTCCACCCAGGGGAAACCCTCGAGGAACAGACTGGCAACATCGAGAGACTGGCCGCCGCAGTCGCCAGGCGCTATCGCGCATCCCGCGGCCTCGACGAATCCTCCTTGTTCGGGCTCGGGCTGCGCTTCGGGGCTACGGCGGCAGCACGATTCGTTGCATCGCCCGAAGCTCAGTCACGCCTTATAGACGTCTGCGACCGAAACCACCTCGCGCCGTTCACAATGAACGCGTTCCCGTTCGGCGCCTTCCACGGTTCGACTGTAAAGGAATACGTCTACCGCCCCACGTGGTCTGACCCGCGCCGCATAGCTTATACTGCGGACGCGGCGAGCTCTCTCGCCATTCTAATGCCCTCAAATATCGTGCGTGGCAGTGTCTCCACCGCGCCACTCTCATATAAAACCTTCGGGGAAGACACTGCGCCTGCCATTGAAAACTTTGTCAAGGCGCTTGAGAAAATCCGAGCAATACATGATGATACCGGCAAACACATCGTCCTTTCCATAGAGCCAGAACCGGGGTGTTTTCCAGAAACAACGGACGAAACTATTGAAGTCGTCAACCGCATAAAAGAACAATCAAACGAAGCGCTCCATCCGTACATCGGTGTCTGCTTCGACACAGCACATCTGGCAGTGGAATTCGAAGATTTAGCGGATTCCGTACGGAAACTGCGTGAGACCGGCATAGCCATAGGCAAATTCCAGATCAGCGCCGCTCTTGAATGCGACGACGCCACGGCCGGCCGCACAGCGCTTGCGCGTTATGCAGAAGGCACATACCTCCATCAGACAATCCGCCGTTCGGCTGATGGCGGATTGGAGTTCTTCGGAGACCTTCCTGCTGCGCTAGGCACTGCCCCCGTGGCGGGGGCGGTGTTGCGAACGCATTTTCATGTGCCACTTTTCGAGGAAGGCGACTCCACTTTGCGGACTACAACGCGCTGTCTCCGCGAGCCATCATTTTTGTCGGCTGTTAAACAAAGCGGCTGCGATCAGTTTGAAGTCGAAACCTACACGTGGGACGTCTGGCGCGAAAGATCCGGCATTGCTACCGATGTGGTACCCGGCATCGCCTCCGAGCTGGAAACGGCCGCCAGCTTACTCTGCTTTTGAATCTCACGCGGCACGTGTCGCAAAACAAAAAAACAGATACATAAAGGAGAAAACCATGAAAAAAGCTATCATAGCAAGCATGTTGCTCGCCCTCGTTTCCATCACGGTATGCACCATCGTCGCTGAAGAAAAAGCCGCGCCGTTGGATCTGTCTGCGAAAGCGGCAAAATTTACGCTTGCACCGCTGCCGTACGCTCAGGATGCGCTTGCTCCGCATTATTCCGCAGAAACGATGTCGTACCACTACGGAAAACACCACAGTGGATACGTCGACAACCTCAACAAACTCGTAGTCGGAACCAAATGGGCAGACGAAACCTCACTTGAAAATATAGTCAAGGAAAGCTATGGCAAAGATAACGCCACGGCCATATTCAATAACGCCGCCCAGATCTACAATCACGACATGTTCTGGAAGAGCATGAAGCCAAACGGGGGAGGAGAGCCCGCAGGAGCCCTGCTGGAGAAGATCAATGCTTCATTTGGTTCGTACGAAAAGTTCAAGACCGAATTCACAACCGCGGCGACTTCACAGTTCGGCAGCGGCTGGGCATGGCTTGTTCAGGATGGCGACGCGCTTAAGGTCGTGAAAACATCCAACGCGGACACTCCTATCGCGCGCGATCTCGTCCCGCTGATCACGTGCGACGTCTGGGAGCACGCGTACTACATCGACTACCGCAACGCCCGCAAAAACTTTGTGGAGGTCTTCCTCGACAAGCTCGTAAACTGGGACTTCGCATCCTCTCAACTGAAATAAAGAAGCTTCTAGAGCGTTGGTGATGAATAAGGAAGGAAACAGGACTGCCGACATCGCTTAAAATTTGTTGGCATCCTGTTTTTATTTTTTTCTGGCTCGTGTGCGGTTCGTGTGCGGGCGGTAAAAACCTTGTGCCGGTTTTGCA
>CAYOPG010000094.1:0-7554 GCA_964405775.1 uncultured Lentisphaerales bacterium | reverse complement strand
CGACAGGCGACTGCGAAACAGCAGGCAAACCAGATAAGCCTGCCGCCGTTTCGCCACTGCTTGCAGAGTGGAAACGGGTGCGCCGAAAGCTGCTGCTGATATACAAGGATATGGTGGATAATATTGGATGGAGCCACTCCAGATCCGCGCTTGATGTCATGCTGTACCTGCATCTGATCAAGAACAATGCAACCCCGTCTGAAATTGCGGATTTCCTTTACCTTCCGCGCCAGACCATGACGTCGATCATTGATTCGATCGAGAAAAAGGGTGATGTGAAATGCATCCCTGATCCCGGGGACAGGAGAAGCAAGAGGGTTGTGCTTGAGTTGCAGGGGCGCAGGAGAATCAAGGAATTTGAAATGCATATCCGCAACCATGAGAGCGCTGCTGTCGCAAAAGTTGGTTCGGACAAAGTTATGAAAATGCTTGAGACGATGAACAAGTTGTGCGACGCGCTCGCGGAGTCCAGCGATGCTGGCAAGGTTATGGGGGCGGCTGTGCGGAGCAAGTCTGGTGGCAAAGCGAAAAGAATGTAGAATGAGCAATAGTGAAAACAGAAAATCCAGTGCGCGGCAAACCAAGAGGCTTGCGTTTACCTTGTCTCTGCCGGTGCTGCTGATTGTGTCGGGCTGCGCTTCGTACGATGGGAAGGACGGGCGCAATGCGCATACGCGCGAGTTTTCCGGGGCTTTGGCGGAGCGGAGGGCTTCTCTCCCGGCAGAACCGCTCTCACTCGAGCAGTGCATGTTGCTGGCAATGAACGCCAATTATGACGTCAAGCTTGCCGATCTCAACACGAAACTCGCGGGGCTTGGGAAGAATGTCGCATTCGGGCAGTTTCTTCCGCAGGTGTCGCTTGGTGCGGATTGGACGGAGTGGGATAAGACGCCGATGATGCAGGACAAGAGCGCCACTGTGGGGCGGGTCAACGTTGGTATGCCGCTTGTGGTGCCATCGGCTTGGTTCCTTTATGCATCCCAGGGGGAGCGCGAGGCGCAGGCTGTTGCCGCCGGGCATTACGTGCGCCAGGGCATTTGCCTGCAGGTGATGTCTTCATATTACAACTGCCTCATTTCAGAAGAGGAGGTCAAGGTTATCGAGTCGCAGGTGAAGACTGCGGGCGAGACGTTTGACAGGGTGAAGGGATTGGCTGAAGAGGGCATGGCCAAGGCGTGGGAGAGCAGGCAGGCGGAGGCGCAGGTTGCGGCGCGCATGGCTGAGCTCCAGGCGGCGAAACGCAACTACATCACACGCAAGGGGACTTTGCTGAGCCTGATGGGGCTGCCGCCGGACTACTCCTATGACACGCTGAAGCTCAGCGGCGACATAGGCGACTCGCTTGCGGACACAAACGGCGTGGAGGCTCTTGTGTTTACAGCGCTTTCGGAGCATCCTGATCTCGAGTTGGCGGACAGGGACATGGTGATACGCGAGAATGAAGTGCGCGGGGCGATTGCGGATTTTCTCCCAACGCTGTCTGGCTTCGGGAGGGCAACCTGGACTTCGGATGACAATACATGGACGGCGAACAGGGCATGGGGGATTCAGGGTGTCTGGAACTTGTTCGATGGGTTTATCAATGTGTTGAGCTACCAAGGCGCAAAAGTGGAGCGCGAGAAGTCGCGGCTTGTCCGCGAACAGACGTTCCTGCGCATCATGCTCGATGTGGTTGTGGCTAGGCATGGCGTTGAGGACGCGCGCGAGGGTGCGGAGGTGCTGTCTGTGGTTTATGACGCTGCAGACATGAAATTCCAAGACTACAGCGCATTGCAGAAAGAAGGGCTGATCCCGCTGAGCGACGCGCTTGATGCCGAGGCGCAGAAGAATGTTGCGCAGCTCAACATGCTCCGTAGCAAATATCAGGAGCGCATGGCCTGGGCGTCGCTGAAGCTTGCCATGGGCGTGCTGGATGTGCCGGGGGCTGAAGGCCGCCGGGATGCTGGTGCAGAGCATGTCGAAGCGCCGCAGGATGGGCATGATTGAAGGTTTAAACGCCATGGCATTGTTACGCCATGACGCCAGATAAATTTAGGGAACAAGCTTTATGGATACGATTTTCACTATGCAAAGGAAGACAATGAAGAGAACGTTTGAGACGGTGTTTGTGGCGGCGCTTGCCGTGGTTGTGGCAGGTTGTGCCAAGAGGCAGGAAGAGGCGGCGGAGAAGCCGGAGAAAGTGCTGACGGTGGTGACGCAGCAGATAGGCAACGAGCCTTTCGAGCGCCGGTTGACAGTGCAGGGGAGCCTTGAGGCTGAAGAGAGCGCGACGGTGGCGGCTCGCATGGCGGGTACGATTGACGGCGTTTTTGTGGATGTGGGAGACACGGTCAAGAAGGGCGAGACGAAGCTGTTTCAGATAGACTCCGTGGAGCTGGAGTCGCGTGTGCTCATATCCGAGCGCGGGGTTGATACGGCAAAGGCTCAGCTCCTTGTGGCGGAGGCATCGCTGAAGAGCGCGCAGGCTACTCAGAAGAAAGCGGCGCTTGACGCCGATCGGTTTGGGCGCCTGCATGCCGAGAACCGCGTCTCTGACAACGAATTCGAGCAGGTCAATGTGCAGAAAGAGTCCGCCGATGCCCAGGTGGCGATTGCCGAAGCGAGCATTAGCCTGGCAAAAGAGCAGATCGCGTCTGCCGAGGCGGCGCTTGCTATAGCACGGCGCAATCTTTCAGATGCAACGGTTTTTGCGCCAATTGACGGTGTTGTCAATGCGCGCCTCATGGAGCCAGGGGAACGGGCTAGCCCCGGCGATGCCGTCATGAAGATCACCGGAGCCGGGCGTGTGAAGGCGATTGCGTACCTGCCTTCCGAATACTACAAGAACGTCGAGGTCGGGGTGACGGAGTTCCGCCTCTACGTAGACGGCGAAGATCGTGGAATGCAGAAGGTGTCCGCGAAGACCCCGGAAGTAGATATGCGCCTGCGTACATTCGGGATTAGGGCGATGCTTGATGGCGGCGATGGCATCGTGCCCGGCAAAATGGGTACGTTTGAAGTGATCTTCGAAGCTAAGGAAGGGCTATCAGTCCCCGACTCCGCAGTGTTGAACCGCCGTAGCAGCCAGATCGTGTTCGTGAACGTTGACGGTGTTGCGCGTGCAAAGGTGATCAGGGCAGGCTTGAGAACTGATGGCCGTACGGAAATACTTGAGGGGCTGACGGCTGGTGATGAAGTGATCGTGCAAGGGCAGACGCAGCTCTACGACGGGCACAAGGTGAAGATCTCGGGCAGCGACAGCGGCACTGCGAAAACGGAATAGGGGCAGCAATATGTTTTTAGCAAATGCAGCAACAAGAAGACCTGTCGCGATGGGATGCCTGATCATCGCCTTGATAATGCTCGGGCTGAACTCCTACAGGACAATCTCCGTCGAGAATATGCCCAGCATCGACGTGCCGGTGGTTACGATCATGACGACATGGGCCGGAGCTTCTCCAGAGGACATTGAGAAGGACATCTCTAAGAAGATCGAGGATGCGGTGTCGAGCGTCGAAGGCATTAAGCACGTCAACTCGATGTGCTACGAAAACCTCGGCGTCAACGTGCTGGAGTTCAATCTGGATGTCGATGTTGACGTGGCAGCTCAGAACGTGCGCGAGAAGCTTGACGGTGTGCTTTCGACGTTGCCGGCGGATGCGGATAGACCCGTCATCGCAAAAGTCGATATCAACGCGACGTCCGTTGCGACCGTTTTCCTGAGCGGCGATGTGCCTGTGGACGACCTGTACGATTACGCGGATAATATCATGGCCGACAGGTTTTCGACTGTGAACGGTGTGGGCGAAGTGCGTTTGATAGGCGGCAGCAAACGTGAAGTCTGGGTGGAGCTGGATCGTGACAAGCTGGCGGCTGCGGGGCTTACGACAGCAGAGGTTGTGGCCGCTGTGCAGTCAGGCGTGATGACGCTGCCGGGCGGCCGCCTGCGCGACGGAGGCAACGAGTATTCGTTGCGCTTCGACGCCGATTTCACGACGGCGGAGGAGATATCGACGCTTGAAGTGGCTGGGGCGAACGGATCGCGCCGCTATTTGGCCGACCTCGGGGATGTGCGCCTCGCCACCAAGGAAATCCGCCAGCGCTCATACCTTAACCGCGAGCCCGGCATCATACTGCAGGTAATCAAGAAGTCCGACGGCAACACTGTCGAGGTGGTGCGCGACGTGCGCAAGCGATTCGAGGAGGTAAGCGAAACGCTCCCCGCGGGGATGAAGCTCACATGGGTGTTCGACGACGGCTGGGTGGTGCGGGCGACCGTCGACTCGACTACGAGCGATATAACAAGCGCGATCATTCTCTGCGCGCTCATCCTGTTCGTCTTTCTCATAAATATCCGGACGACGCTCATCGTGTCGATTACGATGCCGGTCACTGTCGTGATAAGCCTCTACCTGATGAAACTCGCGGGGCAGACGCTCAACACATCGACGATGCTTGCGATCGGCCTGTCGGCGGGCATTCTGGTTTCCAACTCCATTGTAGTGCTGGAAAACGTGGTGCGAAGGTTCGAGGATGTAGACGACAAGTGGGAGGCGGCGCGCATCGGCACGAGTCAGATGGCCGTGTCGGTTCTGGCATCGGCAGGTACCAACGTGGTCGTGATGCTGCCAATCGCGATGATGACGTCGATGGTCGGGCGGTTCTTCACGCCGTTTGCGCTCACGACGCTCATCGTTAACATCGTCTCGATTTTCATCAGCTTCACGCTGACACCGATGCTATGCGCGCTAATCATGCGAAAGGCTGCGGAAAAGAACAAAAATGCACTTGCGCGCTTCGGACGCAGATGGAACGAGAGCTTCGAGCGCTTCTCCGGAAGATATGCAAAGGGCCTGAGGCGCGTCGGCGACAACCGCCTGCTTTGCGGCATAGTGGTGATTGCTTCTGTTGCGCTGTTCATGCTCACGATGAAATTTGGCACGCGTGGAATCGGGTTCAACTTCATGGATACAGACGACTGGGGTCGCATATTCGTCAGATGCGAAATGCCGAGCTACTACGATCTTGAACGCACTACTGAGAAGGCACGCCAGATTGCGGACATGGCCGACGGGTTGCCGGATCTCGAGTACTCTATGCTATCCGTCGGCAAGGCCGATGCCATCGGCGGACAGGCGAGCGACGGCGTGTATCTGGCGCAGCTGGAGCTCGTGTTCAAGTCAGTATACGAGCGCGACTGGGACATCAACGACACTGTGGCGCAACTGCGGGAGACGTACAAGGACTTCCCTGACGCGATAATCACCGTTACGCTGCCTTCGTTCATAGGCGGCGGCTCAAGCTCCCTGCAGATGACGTTGAGCGGCCCCGACCTTGATGTGCTCACGGACCGAGCCAGAATGCTCCAGGCGGAGTTCGTCAGGCACCCCGGCATCGCAGACATGGACACCACCGCACGCGACCCTAAACCGCAGATCAACGTGATACCTAGGAGAGCAGTGCTCTCGGATATGGGCATCACGCCGCAGATGCTGGGCATGATCCTGCGTGGCAACGCAGACGGCATTGAAGCGGCGGATTTCAAGCGTGGTGATGAGACGATTGACATCCGCGTCAAGCTCAAGGAGCGCCCCGGTTTCGACCAGGTGGCGGAGTACGCCATCCCCGGCAGGGAGGGCTACAGCATACCGCTCGACTCCATTGCAGACATACAGCATTCGACAACTCAGGTGATGATTTACCGCCTCGACAAGGAGCGCACCGTGAAGATGCTCGGCAACGAAGTCAAGGGATATCCAACAGGCACGTTAATGGATTACATGAACACGCGCGCAAAGGAGATGGGGGTCGAGGATGGCGATGGGTACCGGATACTCGACACAGGCATGTCGGAAATGCTAAGGGAATCGGTTGCAGATTTCGGGGAGGCGATCATCCTCTCCGTGCTGCTGACGTACCTGACGCTTGCGGCGATCCTTGAGAGCTTCCTGCGTCCTTTCCTCGTGTCCCTTACGTTGCCTGCCGGACTCATCGGCGTAATCTGGGCGCTGAGGATAACGGGGCTGAACGCCTCGATCTTCGTACTGCTCGGCATAGTAATGCTTATCGGCGTCGTGGTAAACGCCGCGATTCTTATTGTCGACAAGATGGGGCAGCTAATCGCGGCCGGGGCTTGCCGCCGCGAGGCCATGTACGAAGCGGTGCAGGAGATGTTCCGCTCGGTTCTGATGGTTGTCATTGCCTCGGGACTCGGCATGTTCCCGATGGCGATATCCTCGGGAATAGGCGCGGTCAACCGCGTGAGTATCGGCGCAGCGTCGGTCGGCGGCATAATTGTTGCAGGCTTCCTTACAATCACGTCGATACCGCTTATTTACGTTTTCTTCACGAAAAAGGCGACGGCCGAAAAGTGAAGCCGGCAGGCTTTGGCTGCCATTTTTCTCTCTACCCATTGGCCTGCACAATAGGCTACGGCAGAGGCCAATGGCCGAAGAGCAAATCGTCGCGGCGCGGGCCGCGAGTCTTGAGTTCGGCATCGGGCATCCATCCCGCGGGCAGCAGTAGCGCCGTCGAAAGTATCGTCGAGGCCATCGTCTCGTGCACCGTGAACTCGCACTGCCCCGTGTTGACGTGCGGATGGATCGACCAACGGCGGTAGAACGGCACCTTGCGGTTGGCCTGCTTCTGGAACGATACGACGCTCCCCTCCGCATCATTGCACTCCCACACAAGCTCGCGGCCGCGGTGGTGCATGGCGGGCGCTCCAGTGATGCCGTAGAGCGTAATTCCAGGCACGGGATCCATTATGCCGTCGTTCTCGCTGTTGGCATGCTGGATGTCGATCGGATACACGAAGCCGATTCCGGTCGTCCAAGACATGCCCAGCGGGTTCGCTCCGAGCATGAAGTCGAGGTTGTTCGCGATTGCATCGCGATAGCGAGCCTCGCCCGTGAGCTTCCAGGCGATGGAGAGACACCGGTTGAAGTTGGCGACGTTGAGTGCCCCCCAGCCGGCCCAGTAGTCCTGCTTGCGCGGCCAGGTGTGGCGATATGGCATCTCGGCGAGCTGCGCGACGAGCAGATCCGCTTCGCGAAGGTAGAAGGCGCGCCAGTGCGCGACGACGTCCGCCGGCATCCCGCCGCCCGCGTTGAGAGCGAGTTCGGAATAAATCCAGGGAGAGAAGTCGCGATTCGAAAAACGCCAGATCATCGGCGGCTGCGCCTTGGCCGCTATATCCCCTATCCTGTCGAGAAAGGCCGGGTCTCCGGTGAGCCGATGCATCTGCGCGGCCGCGTGGACGCGATACGGTCGCGAGTGCGATTCCTCCTCCGTCCAAGTAAAAACGTAGGCGACCCCGGCGCCGCGGTTGCGCCGGGCCGGGATTTCGACGGTGCCGAGGGCGTTGGCGGGATCGATGCCGTAGCTCCACGCGCGGCGTGCGCTCTCGGCGTACAGCGCGGAGGCCTTGGCGTCGAAGGGCTTCACGAGGCGCGCGTACTGGGCGGCGGCCGCCGCATAGATCAGCGAGGACCAGCGGGTGCGCCGCGAGAAGGCGTACGGGTGCTTCGGATCCTCGTAGGAAGGATGCGTGTTGGTCTCGATGAACCCGGAGAC
>CAYOPG010000093.1:0-7665 GCA_964405775.1 uncultured Lentisphaerales bacterium | reverse complement strand
GCTCCGGAGCAATGCCGCAGATCCCTGGCGCTCCCGTCGATTTCGCCGCGACAATAGAGCGCGCAAAGGAAAACGTCCAGCCTGCCGTACTCTACGTACAATGCATAACGGAAAGCACAAAAAGAGGCAAACTTTCCGCGGATACCGTTTCTGGAAGTGCGTTCGTGATCTCGCCCGACGGCGAGTTCATCACCAACTGGCATGTGGTTGACAAGGCGACGTCTGTACGATGCATGCTATCCGATGGCCGCAACTTCGAAGCGGAAGTCCTCGGCTCGGACAAGTCCATGGATATAGCACTGTGCAGGCTGAAGCTGAAAGAGGGGGAGACTGTGCCGTATACAAAGTTCGGCGATTCAACGAAGCTCACCGAAGGCTCTTTCGTAATCGCGCTGGGCGCTCCCTGGGGGCTGAACCGCTCTCTAACGTTCGGCACGGTATCGTGCGCGCGTCGATACCTCGACGGCCACAGTGAATATGTACTGTGGATACAGACCGATGCCAACATCGGCCCCGGCAATTCCGGCGGACCGCTCGTCAATACACAGGGCGAAGTCATAGGCATCAACGCGCTTGGCACGTTCATCGGCGTGGCTGATTTCGGCTTCGCTATACCTGCCGAATCCGCAAAGGTTATAATCAAGCAGCTCCGGGAACACGGCAAGGTCAACTGGTCGTGGAGCGGCCTTCTGCTTCAGCCGCTTCGTGACTTCCAGCGAGACATGTATTTCGACGCCACCAATGGCGTGATAGTCTCCGGCACTGCTCCCGACAGCCCTGCGCGTGCCGCCGGATTCCTTCCGTCTGACAGGGTCGAGCGCGTCAACGGAACTCCCGTGAACGTCATCACCGACGAAGATCTGCCAGGCGTGCGCATGATGTTCGGGTTGTTGCCTGAAACCGACGATATATTATGCGATATAGTAAGAGGCGGCGAACCGATGCAAATCGTGATTAAGCCCAATGCCAAAGGCGCAGTTGAAGGCAAAGAGCGCGATTTCCCGAGGTGGGACTTTTCCGCCAAGGAAATCAACCAGTTCGAAACCCCTGATCTTTTCTTCCGCATGAACAAAGGCGTGTACGTTTTCGCATGCAAGGATTCTGGCAATGCCGAAAGAGTCCTTGCGCCGAACGACATCATTGTCTCTGTGAACGGTCAACCGATCGAAACGCTGGCGGATCTCGCCGAAGCGCACAAGAAAGCCATAGACAACATCGGGACCAGCCACAAAGCAATGTTCAATTTGATTAGAAACGGAAGAAACTTCCGCGCTGTTATGGATTTCTTAAAAGACAACAAATAAAGAAGGAGCAATAATGACTACTCGTTATACCTTAATAGCGGCACTGGCCGCCTTGGTCTCTTTCGCCGCCTTTGCTGAACCCGTGGATAAAGCCGAAGAGCAGAAAGAGATGCTGCAGAAAGCGTCAGACATCGCTCTTGCATCGTCAGTAGTGGTCGACATCACGCCGCAGCTAGTCGGCGTTGAGGAGCCGCTCGTAAGGGTCATGTCCGTGAAATGCCCCAATTGCGGCAACTACCATTCCTCCGGGATACAGGAGTTTATAGGTGCGGAACGATCAATGTTCTCCGCCGGATACCTTGTGGAGCCAGATGCTGTTCTCTGCGCCGATATTGGGCTGAATCCCGAGAACATCGGCCAGATCAAAGTGTTGCGCGGCGACGCGTCCGTGCCGGCAAAGCTGGAGAAAGTTTTCGTGAATCAGGGTGCCATGCTGCTCAGACTGGAAGCTCCGCTAGAAGGAGTCTCGCCTGTGACCGTCGATCCTGCAGCCGCCAAACCCGCCAAGTCCGTCGTTGTGACGCAGAGCAAATGGGGCGCCATCCCCAGTGACCTCGTGGCAACCGCAAAACCGGCGATTGGCGACGCATACCGTCAGCAGGACGGCACAACGCGTTATCTTTCAGAGGATCCTGTCATGATTCTCTTCGACAAGGACATGCGTGTGTGTGGTTTCAATTTCAACGCCCGCACCACTGGCGATGAGATTTATGACCCCGCCAAGTGGAACGCGCTGACCGTGCCGGAGCTTGAGGCGGCCGCAAAAGTCGCAGTGGACGCAGCCTCGCGCTCAATATTGCCCGTCACTCTGACGTTCCGCACGAAAAAAGCTTCCAGATCTGGCGGTGGAAGATCGTGGAGGTACAGTGACGACAATGAAAACCTTTCCGAACTCGTCACATTCGGGTTCGTGGTGAAAGATTCCGAAATCCTCGTCTCCATTGGTGAAAGCCGCAAACAGTTGACTCGCCTCGACAAAATAAAGGTCTATTTCCCAGATGGAAAGATGGAGGAGGCGGAGTTCAAATTCGTTCATAAAAGAGCCAACCTGATGGTCGCCAAACTCCCCGCCGCGCATCCCGAGGCTACTATGAAAATCACAAATGAGGAGTTCAGAGCCCAGACTCAGAAAATGCAGATGTTGGTCGACATTTCCCCTGCTGGCGACGGCAAAACAAAAATACGCTCTAATCGGGTGCGTCTGCTTGCACTTGAATTCGGTTGGCGTAACATTCCAACCGTCGATGTGCCCGCGCGCAGCACTCCGGGGTCCGTGATATTCAACATGGATGGAGAGACTCTCTGGAACGTCGCCCAGGTGCGTGAGGCGCAGGAATCTCTTGGCGAAGAGAACAGGTGGAGTAGTTACGGCGACGAAATCTATCTCCCTTCTTCGGAGTTCGTGGCGTTCGCCGCGGCTGAGGAGGCTGAGATCGACTCTGCCGCTAAGCCTGTGCCTGAAACGGACGATGGAGCCATCGGCTGGGTCGGACTAGACTTGCAGGCGCTCGATCCCGCGCTTGCGGAAGCTATGGACGTTATGGCGGAAACCGAGAACGGAAGCTATGGCGCAATCGTCCAGCACGTACATACAGGCTCTGCTGCCGAAAAAGCCGGCGTGCAACCCGATTGGATCCTATTATCCATGCAAGCTGAAGGGGATGTCGTCCCGCGCAAGGTCAAGATATCCGACGCGATGGATATGTTCCGCGGCAGATTCCCATGGGACGAGTTGGACAGCATCACTTCCGAGATCTCCGAATACATCCCCGCCCCGTGGCCGGCTGTTAAGAACGATTTTACCTCGTCTCTTATGAGCGTCGGCGTCGGCTCGAAGGTGAAGGTTGAATTCATCGCGGGCAAAGAGAAGATCACAAAGGAACTTGTAATCGAGAAGGGACCGGCCTACTTTGAGAACTCAAAAGATTTCGAATGGAAGAAAGCCGGAATATCCCTGTGCGACATGACTTTCGAAGTGCGTGAATACCTCAACCTTGCGGAAAACGCCCCCGGCGTTGTCGTATGCAAAATGGAAACCTCAGGCAAGGCGATCACTGCAGGCGTCAAGAAGTATGAAGTGGTGACCGCCGTCAACGGAACCCTCGTGCACAACGTTGGCGAGTTCGAGGAAGCGGTGAAGAACGTCTCCGACTTCAAGCTCGATGTTCTGCGTATGAACAGCTCGCGAGTAGTCCAGTTCAGCATCACCGGCAACGAGGATGACGAACCGGTTGAGCCCGTTGAGTCGGGTGAATTGCAAGTTGAGTGGGAACCCTGATGTTGACTGGCCGGTGGAAATGGTGCTACTCTTGGGGGTCTTGTCCATTGTCCAAGGGACGTTTGAGCGCAAGTCAACTGAGAGAACATCATGTCAGCACCAACAATGCAGAAACACTTGAAAAAGAGCATATCCGACTATAATTTCGAGGAAATAGAGAAGAAATGGCAGGCCTACTGGGAGAAGAACAAGACGTTTAAGACCCCGGATTGTGCCGATAACAAGCCCAAGTACTACGTACTGGACATGTTCCCGTACCCCAGCGGGGCAGGCCTCCACGTGGGCCACCCCGAGGGGTACACTGCCACTGATATTCTGTGCCGCTATAAACGCCAGCGCGGCTTCAACGTCCTTCACCCCATGGGCTGGGATGCGTTCGGTCTTCCCGCCGAGCAGTACGCCGTCGAGACCGGTACTCACCCCGCCATCACGACCGAGAAGAACATTACGACCTTCAAGCGCCAGATCAAAGCGCTCGGTTTCAGCTATGACTGGGATCGTGAGATCAACACGACCGACCCCGGCTACTACAAGTGGACGCAGTGGATTTTTAAACAGCTATACAACAAGGGGCTCGCGTATATTGCCGAAGTCCCCGTCAACTGGTGCCCCGCTCTTGGCACGGTGCTTGCCAATGAAGAGGTGATCGACGGGCGTAGCGAACGCGGCAACCATCCCGTGGAACGCCGTCCGATGCGCCAGTGGATGCTGCGAATAACCGAATACGCCGAAAGGCTGCTCGCTGATCTCGATGGACTCGATTGGCCAGAGGGTATCAAGGAAATGCAGCGCAACTGGATCGGCAAATCCAATGGCGCGGAGGTTGTGTTCAAGCTCGACCGCCCCGAAGGCGGAGAGGTGACCGTATACACAACGCGTCCAGACACCCTTTTCGGCGCAACCTACATGGTTCTTTCTCCAGAGCAACCGCTCGTCGATTCTATCACGACACCCGCGCAAAAGGCCGACGTCAAGGCGTATTGCGAAGCGGCCGCAAGGAAGAGCGACATGGATCGCACGGAACTTGCCACTGAGAAGACCGGCGTTTTCACGGGCTGTTACGCAATCAACCCCGTCACCGGCGGGAAAATCCCCGTTTGGATCGCGGACTACGTCCTTGCCTCTTACGGCACGGGAGCCATCATGGCCGTGCCAGCACACGACACGCGCGACTTCGAGTTCGCCAATAAGTTCAACCTCCCCATAATCTGCATCATAGAGCCGGATCGTGAGGCTGCCGCTCTGGAGGGCGTTGATGTCCAAGCTGTTCGCGAAGGCAAGGCCTGTTGGACTGGACCCGGAATTATGATCGACTCCTCCAATTCCGAAGGGCTGGATATAAACGGAATGCCCGTGGAGCAATCCAAAAAGGCCGCCACCGAGTGGTTAGAGGCACGCGGTATAGGACGCGCCAAAACTCAGTATAAACTGCGCGACTGGCTTTTCAGCCGCCAGCGTTATTGGGGCGAGCCGTTTCCTGTAATACACATGGACGACGGCACAATCCAACTCGTTCCCGACGAGGATCTGCCGCTAGCCCTTCCAGAGATGGAAGATTTCAAGCCGACGGGCACTGGCGAACCGCCTCTTGCGAAGGCGACGTTCTGGACTCGCTATAAAGACTCCGCCACGGGCAAACAGGGGTGGCGTGAAACGAACACCATGCCACAATGGGCTGGTTCCTGCTGGTATTATCTGCGCTATATAGATCCGCATAACGACAAGGCTTTTGTGGACCCCGCCAAGGAAAAATACTGGATGCCGGTCGATCTATATGTGGGTGGCGCGGAGCACGCCGTGTTGCACTTGCTTTATGCCAGATTCTGGCACAAAGTGTTGTTCGACCTCGGTTACGTCTCAACAAAAGAACCATTCCAGAGGCTCGTCAACCAAGGCATGATACTAGGCCTCTCCTACAAAGACTCCCGCGGTGCGCTTGTGGCAACAGACAATGTGGAAGTTTCCGCGGATGGCCCGGTACACAAAGATACCGGAGAAAAGCTCGTAGAGTTCGCGGCCAAGATGTCAAAGTCGCTGAAGAATGTCGTCAACCCAGACGACGTAATACGCGAATACGGTGCCGACAGCATGCGCCTCTACGAGATGTTCATGGGGCCGCTCGACGCAGTAAAGCCCTGGAACACGCAGGGCGTGGAGGGAGTATTCCGTTTCCTGCGCCGCTCATTCAGGATGATCGCCTGCCAACCGGTCGAGGACGTTTCCATGGATGTGGAACAGTCCAGACTCTGCCACGCGACGATCAAGAAGGTGACGGAAGACATCGAAGCTCTCGATTTCAACACGGCGATAAGCCAACTGATGATTTTCCTCAACGGCTTTTCGGGCGATGGCAAGCCGATCCCGCGCGAAGCCGCAGAAACTTTTGTCATTCTGCTTTCGCCGTTCGCTCCGCATCTGTGCGAAGAGCTCTGGAGCGAGCTTGGGCACGAAGGCACGATCGCTTATGTAAAGTGGCCAGAATACGATGAAAAATATCTGAAAGCCTCCGAGGTTGAGATCGCCGTACAGGTATCAGGAAAAATCAAGGCTCGCATCATGATGGCGCCCGACCTTTCACAGGAAGAAATGCGCGACAAGGCTATGGCCAACCCAGCCGTGAGCGAGGCAATCGGCGGACGTGCAATCCGCAAAGTGATCTGTGTGCCCGGTCGCCTTGTCAACATAGTGGCATAGCAATTCCTGGCTTCCGTCGCCGCCGTATTCCCTGTGCAAACAGCGTCAGTTTTTTGTCCAGCGGCCTATTATCGCACGAGCTATGCGCTGCCCGATTTCGCGATAGTGCCTCTGCATCAGTAGCGTGCTGCGTGCCAGCGCATACGGGATCTCCACCGTCAAGGCTCCGCAACCGATGTCTTCATTCACGAACTGCTTCAAGGTCGCCATGGTCGGAGACGGGGTGTTTTTGCCCGGGAGAACAAATGGATCCGCGGCGTAATCCGGCTTTAGAGACTGTTCCAGCACATTTGCCCAGGATCCGTTGACTTTGTCGCGCTCATCAGCCCCTTCGGTTTTCCCATCGCCAACAGAGAGCACGCCTCTGGTGTCGCATGCCCCTGGAGCATGCAGATCCAGAACGAGCTCGGGCTTGCAGCGTTCCGCCCAGCGGTGTATGTCTTTTTGCATTACGAGCGTCTCGTGCCGCATCGGTCTGCCAATTGCCCATGCTCTATTCAGGTCGCAAGGGTAGGGGTCTTTACCGTAAGCCCCGGACAATACGTCATCCAGGTTTGCAAAGGGTATCGCCCAGACACACCAGTTAACCGGTTTAGCCCGCGAGATGGCGTCGAGCATTCCGTCCAGCACCCAAGAGCCGGGCGTCTCGCCTGCATGTTGTCGTGCCACAATGTAAAGACCACGCGGATTCGGACAAGCCTCGCACCCCTTGAAGATATCGTTGTTGACGCGCTTCAGAATCCGCCCCTCCCGCGTCAAACCGATTTCCCGCTCCTCCCAATACCCTTTGGATCGTTTGAGCAGTGTGTCGAGCTCGTCCTTGCCGTATGGGAAGCAGAATGCGAATTCCGTAGGCTCGGTGGGGTATGGCAGCCGCCATGAGAGCGACGAAATCCCGTCTGGCGACAAAACTTCGTCCGGCGCCTTCAGGCGGTTCCAGTTTTTGTCCTTCTCTCTTAATACCGGTCTAAGCGCGTCGGGTGTACCTCCACCAGTGATGTTTCCCGCGAACCTGAGAGTGAGCGCGAGTGTTTCGGGGGGCGGTTCCTGAGCTTTGGATTCTCCCTCAACCATGCGGAAATCGAACCACAAGGTTTTTATGCCGCCGCGTGGATCCGGCGCGAACTCAACTTCAAGTGCGTTGCCGTTGCGCCACACTTTTAGAACACGCACATTCCCTCCAGGAAATCTGTCTAATATTCTAAGTGCCATAAACTCATTTTCTCCTTTTAGAGTCGATGCCGGGAAGCACTGCCACAACACTGTGCGCTCCTTCCATATTTCGCGGTAAAGTATCGCCCAAAAGCGGCTTTATGTCCAGTCGAAATTTGGTTTTGGGAGCCGATTGCGTTGTTCATGGTATGCCTGTATTCATTGGGTGAAATTCAT
>CAYOPG010000092.1:5133-7918 GCA_964405775.1 uncultured Lentisphaerales bacterium | reverse complement strand
GCGATGCCGCGTTCGAGCGGACGGTGGCTTTTTACAAGGACGTTCTAGGCATGCCGCTTATCCGTTCGTGGGACAGCAATGCAATGCGCGGCGCAATGCTTGACTCGGGCGCGGGCATTGTCGAGGTTGTGTCAAACGGCACGGATTCGCCCGGCGCTGGATGCATACGCCATCTTGCCTTTGCAACTGACGATGTCGATGCATGCGCATCCGCTGTCAGATCAGCTGGATACGAGATTACCATCGAACCTGTAAACAGAGAAATCGCCTCCAACCCGCCATATCCGATACGCATTTGTTTCTGCATCGGGCCGCTGGGCGAAGAGATAGAGTTTTTCCAAGAACTATAGCTGTTACGGGTTGTTTATTTCGCGCCATTGCGTGGGTAGCGAGCAAACCCCGTCGAACCAGCCATTGGTCGAGAGCTCAAGCGGGAGACAGTTGTCGAGGCGATGAAAATTCTTCGAGTGGTCGCGGCTGTGGACTGAGAAGGACATGAGATATAGTCCCGCATGCAGCGAGGATGCGTCCAGCTTGAACATTAGGGTGCCTTCGCCTTCTATGTACGGGATGTCGAAGCCGGTTATCTCGGTGTTGCTGCCGAAGACCACCTCTCCGTTTTTGTTGTTGATCGAAAACCCGAACGTGGGGGTTTCGATTCGTTCGTTGGCGTGCCACTTGATGACAAAGTGCAGAATTTGATCATCGGGCGCTTTTATGATCTGTTTGCCATTGGCGTCCACCATGTAAACGGCTGTGATTTTGGCCTCGCCCGTCCCCCATTCCTTTCGAATTTTACCGCTGTTTGCCAAGAGGGAGTCTTGTTCATAGCGCGTTGCCATTTCGTCTGGATCACCCAGAGCTCGTAATGTGCCATGATCCAAGTATGCTATGCGGTCCGCTACGTCGCGTATGGTGTGCATGTCGTGCGAGATAATCAGCATCGACTTGCCCGCATTGCGGAACTCCGCCATTTTGTCGAGGCACTTGCGCTGGAAATCGGAATCGCCTACAGCGAGCACCTCATCTATTAGCAGGATGTCTGGATTTACCTGAACCGCAACGGCGAACCCGAGGCGAACGTACATGCCGGAAGAATAAAAACGCACAGGCTGGTCGATAAAATTTGCCAAGCCTGAGAAATCCACGATCGCATCGAAACTCTTCTTCATAGTTTCTCGCGATATGCCCATGATGGAGCCGTAGAGTATCACGTTCTCACGTCCTGTGAGATCGGGATGGAAGCCTGCGCCGAGTTCGAGAAGCGAAGAGATTACGCCGGTAGTGTGAACCTCGCCTGAGGTGGGCGTCATCGTGCGCGCTATGATCGACAGCAGAGTGCTTTTGCCAGCGCCATTCGCGCCGATGAGTCCAACCGTCTCGCCCTTCTGCACTGAGAAAGAAATGTCATCGAGTGCCGTGAAAGTGCGGCCCCCGCGTTTACTGATTCCGTCGAGAACGGTGGTTTTCAGCGATCGAGACGCCCCGGAGAGCCTGAATTTTTTTGTGATGTTGCACACTTCAATCGCAGTTTTGCTGCTCATAGCACATCTCCGAAATGTTTGTCGCCCTTGCGTAACGCCGCCGCGCCGATAAGCGCGACAACCACGCAAACGAATGCGGATAGCAGCAGCCACGCGGGGTGCAGCGATACGCCCGGCGCCGCCTCGGGGAGAAGCGGGTATCCCATTATAGCGGCTCGGTACGCGGCAAGGATGCCGGACATGGGGTTGAGAAAGATTATGCCGTTCCACTGCTGGTTTGAGAGGTCCAATATGCCAACCTGTAGCGAAAGATCGTAGAACACCGGTGAGAGAAAGAACCATGCAAGCGACCCGACTCCGACGAGATGCTGCATGTCACGGAAGAAAACGTTTGCAGTTGCGCATAGGCACGCGATGCCAATTCCAAGCGTCAAGTGCATGAGCAATGCTGGAACGAGCCAATACAAGCGCATGAAATCCGTTACTCCGGTCACAAAAAGGAACAGAATCAACACCGCAAATGTCAGCAGGAAGTTCACTCCGTTTGCTAACGCCGTAGAGAGCGGCAGGATGATCCGCGGGAAGTATACCTTTTTGACAAGGTTGGTGTTTCCGACAATAGCGTACAGGGAATCGTTCAGACACCCGGCGGTGAACTGCCAAATCACTATGCCGGCGACGAGGAACTGCAGGTAGTCGTCACGTCCGTTGTCGAACTTGAGTATACTCGCGAATACCACGTAAACCAATATCATCAGCAGCGGTGTAAGCAGCGACCAGAAAAAACCGAGCATGGAATTCTTGTAGCGTATAGTCAGGTTCCTTCTGACAAGTATCCAGAGCAGTTCTCTGCGTTTATATATTTCCTTCAACATATGATTCTGAGTAATCCACCGGGTTCGTTAGGGGGCCCGCATCCGTCTTCAATCAGCACCGGATGATACAGTATTGGCGGTCGGATGGGCAACTTGAAATTCTACTGAAAAGATTGATGTATAAAATTTCATTTTCCTCTTGCGTTGCATATAAAAAGATAGTATACATTTGTTTCAGGGAGACGAGGTCGCTGTGTGTGGCGGTCATGTCGAAAACCCAAAAACGGAAAAACAAATCCGATACAAGGAGAAAAGTTATGCCAGTTGCACCAAAAGCAGCAACAAAAAAAGCAGCCCCCGCCAAAAAGGCAGTAGCTAAAAAAGCCCCTGCGAAGAAGGCGGTAGCCAAAGCGGCACCCGCGAAAAAAGCGCCCGCAAAAAAAGCGGTAGCAGCCAAAGCGGCTCCCGCCAAAAAGGCAGTGGCGG
>CAYOPG010000092.1:0-5033 GCA_964405775.1 uncultured Lentisphaerales bacterium | reverse complement strand
AAAGCGGCTCCCGCCAAAAAGGCAGTGGCGGCAAAAGCGGCTCCCGCCAAAAAGGCAGTGGCGGCAAAAGCACCGGTAGCCAAAAAAGCTCCGGTAGCCAAAAAAGCTCCGGCGAAGAAGGCCGCACCGGCTAAAAAAGCGCCCGCTAAAAAAGCCGTCGCAAAATTGGCGGTAGCAAAAAAAGCCCCCGCCAAAAAAGCCCCTGCCAAAAAGGCTCCGGCTAAAAAAGCCGTTGCTAAAAAAGCAGCAGCCAAATAGCCGTCGGGTTCGGCATATCTGTAGAATAGAAGAGGCCGCATGTCCTAGATGACATGCGGCCTTTTCGCATATTCGTGTTCCGACACCCAAGCACGCGCAATGAAGTACCACGCAACCATTGCAATGCACCATGCGGCTATCTGTCTGGGTTCCCAAGGTTGAACTTCGAAACTTCCGCCGTAAATCTCCGACGACATTCGCGCAGCCCACACCATGAGTTCCGTTATTACGACGTTTGCGTGATTGAATACGTCTGCCAGCCACGGCGATATAATTGCTGAGATCATACTGAGCGCGCTGATGATAACTATAGCGGCAGCGATCGGAACGATAAGCAAATTGCACAATATCGATATCGGAGTCATCTGTCCGAACATCGTGGCAGTGACAGGAACCGACGCCATCCATGCTGCAAGCGAGACTGCGATAGATGCCGCTACTTTTCTGCGCACATAGCGAGAGAGCCGCCACGAACCTCCGGGCAATGAAAGGGGGACGCCGTCTGGCCCGATCATGTCTTCGATGTCGACTTTCCTGTCGCGAGGTTTTCCTGCCTTCTCACGAATCAACGCAATGGCGAGAGATGCGGAGGATTTCAGCACAGGCACGAACGCCAGAATGCCGACAGTGCATGCGAACGAAAGTATAAAGCCCAGATCTACGACTTGGCGCGGATCAGCAGCAAGAATGAAAATCGCAGCACCGCTCAGAGCCGAAGCCGAATCTGTTTTTCGGTTGAACAACGGCGCACTGAACAGAAAAAGCGACATAACGCACGCCCGCACCGCGCTTGATCGAGCTCCCACAGCAGTGGTATAAAGAACGAGAACTACGCAAAACACTAAAACTCGAAACTTCTGCGGAAAGGAGAACGTGTTCAATACACCCATTACCAGTGCCGCTATTATTCCAACATGAAGACCCGATATGGAAAACACGTGAACCGTTCCGGAGAGACGAAAAAAGTCCATCACTTCCGAAGGAATATCTGAGCGGTATCCAAGGGTCATCGCCTTGATTATGTAAAGACTGTCACGGTATCTGTCCTGATCAACACCGATCGATAGTGCACGTCCGGCATAGCCGCGCAATTTCCAAAGTGCCGCCATCGGCTGCTTACAGTCCAGTTTTTCGTAGCGCCTGCATCTATTGTTGCCTCCGCCTATCGATAATGTAACGAGCGGCACTGCGGATCGAGTCTTGATCTCACGCATCCTGCCGACGAGCTGCCAGCCTTCCCCCTCGCGTGGAATTCTGAATGGCGGGTTGTTTTCGTCAAGCAGCGAAACGGGACCATACCAATCGACGCGTATAAGAGAGTCCGGCATCGGCACGTTGTCGTGCTCGAATGGAATCTCCTTAACAGCAAAATCAAAACGCACTCGCGCACTTGCTCCGTTTTGCATCATCACTACAGAGGGTGCCGATGCAACTCGCCCGCGCAACATAGCATCCTCGCGGCTTTCGATTACCTCGCGGAGTATCTCCACGCTCTCATAATCTTCCTGAGCCGCCAACATCGCGGAGCAACACGCCACAGCGCCGACCGTAAGACCAAGAGCAAGCGATGAAACCAGCAGCTTAGAAGATCCACGACTTGCGATATGACGCAGGGCAATCCACGAAACGGCGCAAACACATGTGACTCCGATGGAAATTCGTAATTTCCAGGGAAACAACATGCCGACACAGCACCCCGCAACGAAGAAAACGGATAGCGTCACGAGCGGATGTCGCGAAGGCGGTTGCATAACATTGTAAGCGCGTTCCTCGTTCATTGGCTTCAATCTGAAGAGGATGTTTCCATATTTGTTTTAATATGGCGTTACGCCAGAATTCGGTATTTCCCCATTATTTACTATCTCCTTGCTGGAAACGGCTTTGGTTCTTCGCAGATTCCGCGATACCTGCCCTCCTGTTATGGAAAAACGGCGCGGAAGAGCTTACTTGGTTCTAGCAATGGAAATTGTGCTGAAGTCTTCTTCCTTTGCCACCGTAAAATTTAAGGTTTGTTCTTCTTTCTCAAAAATGATACTTACGGCGCTTTCATCTGAAAAAAAGGTTGTTTCGGTCCAGCCTTTCCCCTTCATCTCACTCCTGTACTTCTCGGCTATGTCATTATAAGCATCCTTGGAATTTAGTACAAAGATATCGCTCTCGGGAGAGCTGATTGAAGTGACAAGCTTTGATTCTGGGTAAAATAAAATGTCTTTCGGGAAAGACTTGGCATCAAGACCTGATTCATCCGAGACAAAAGAGTACTCCCCCTTAACATCGTTTATTGTTATCTCGTCGCCATCCGCCTTTACCTCTGCCTTACTCCCGTCTTCATTGTTGACGGTAAATGAAACCTTCTCGCCGGACTTTTTCACGTCCTCAGCTTCTCCTATGTCTTTCCCGCCATCACCGCATCCCGATACAACTATGCCAACCGCAACCGCCAACGCAACAGATTGATAAGTGTTCATTTGTTTTTCCTCATAAGTGAGCAAACTACCTGAAATTAGGCACAGGAAATACTACATTACGGGTATTCATGGTGTCAACCACCGTCGCAAACAGGAAAAGACAAGGATCCGCGGAATCAAGGGCAATTAACTTAATGTGGCTTGGCGCAAGCGCAACCTCAAGCCGATGAAGTGAACCGGCAAGTCCGTCTTTCTTGAGCAACTTCCGCGTCTTGGCGTAGTCTGCTCGTGGAGGGGTCTTGACCGGCGGCAGATCCTCAGAGCGGTACTGCGTCGGCAGTTTAAGTGGAGGCTTATCTGGTGATGCAGCCTGCAACAATATCTTGCAGCACCGGTAGTAGCTCCGCCTCGAACCACGGGTTCTTGGCCTGCCACCGGAAGTTCAGTGGCGATGGATGCACCACCGGGAAAAACTCCGGCAGGTATTCCCTGAAGCTACGCACCGTTTCCGTAAGCGTCCTCTTGCGCCGTGCTCCAAGGTAATGCTCCTGAGCATAACGCCCCACAAGCATAATAAGCTTTATGTCTGGCATGCCCTTCAGTGCCTTGGGATGCCACTTGTCTGCAAAGCCTCGGCGCGGCGGAAGATCGCCGGAAGCACCCTTGCCCGGGTAGTAGAAGTCCATCGGCAGAATCGCAAACAGACCTGAATCTCGGAACTGAGCCTCAGTGACACCAAGCCACTTCACTAGCTTGTCGCCGCTCGCGTCGCTCCATGCAAGCTGACGCTCCTGCGCCACACGTCCTGGTGCCTGACCTATGATGGCGACGCGCGCCTTGGGAGACACCGAAAAGAGCGGCTCATACCCTAACTTCGCCATCTCGGCATTGTCAGGATCCGCCTTGATCATCCGCGCAATGGAATTCTGTAAGTCCCGTGTTTTCATACTATGCCCCCTTACCTTACACCGATTAATGCTGCGACAGTGCGGCACCGCGCCGACAAGAATACAAAACCGCGATTGCGGCCGTCAAGCGCTATGTCGAGCGTACCGCGCCTCACATGAAAAGCCGGTCGATAGCAATTTCCGGACAATGTCCAATCGACGGGTGTGATTTTATTTCGTTGAAGAAATGGCATGGGAATGCCTCCATTCACGCTACGGAACGCAGTAGCGCGATGATTGCGCAGACGCATGCCGCGTTGTGATGCCTCCAATGCATGCCCGCCTGCTTGTAGCGTCTGGCGACAAGTATCCGCGCTGCCGCCTCGGCGTGGGCGGAGGAAATGTAGTAGCCGTTTTTCCGGAGCCACCCGTAACGCATGTTGTCGCGGCGCCTGTCGAGGTACCCGAGCGCGGCGGAAGCCTCCTCCGACTTCTCAAGTTCCCTTGCATACAGCCTTCTGATCCGGTCGACCGCCGCCTCCGCCCCGTGTCTGTACGTGATGCGTCTGCACGTTGCGTACTCCGCGTCCGGGTTCCCGATGCCGAGCGAGAGGCTGCATGCGTGGAGGTGGGAGCAGGCGTGCATGACATCGTTTGTGAACACCGCATCCGGGAAGGCGTCGGCGAATGCCTTCCGGAGCGCGTCCTCCCCGTCGGCCACGCACTGCATGCGGGGGGGGCGTGCCAGAGCCGCGTGCGATGCCGTGGCGCCGGAGAAGCCCCGTGAGCTCCTCTACTCCCCCGTCCGTTACCGCGTACGAGAACGACCTGCGGATGGGGACGGGGGCTCCTTTCCCGTCCACGGCGCAGTACTCCGCGAACGTCATCACCCGGATCTGCCTCGATCCGGCCTCCCCGCCGTTCCTGCCTTCGATTCCCGCCGTGTCCTTCTTCACGCAGTGTACGTTTGTGCCGTCGGCCATCGCGACAAGCGTGCGTTCCACACGTTTGCCGTCCTCCGGCGCATTCATTGCCGCCACCGTGTAGACACGCACGTCCGCAGCGGGCTTTTTGAGCCCCTCAAGCGCCTGCCCACCGACGCAGAGGGTCTCGTCGCGGATTTTCGAGGTGGAGACGGTCCCGCCGCCAAGGAGCCTCAGCGTCTCGCGCGTTTCGCGGAACGACCCGAGCCGCACGGCCAGCGTCGTCGAGACCTCCGAGGCGTGGCGTGTCATCTTGCGGTTGATGCGGAACGCGGCAAACGCATCGCCAGCCGGCTCCTTCCTCCGGCGGTAGGGGTATCGCACCGCCGTCCACCCGAAGCACGTGAGGACGTCTCTCGTGCGGATGCTGTGGACTGCCTTACCACCGCAACGGAACGAGACGCACGAGATGAGTTCGCCCACGTCGGCGGCGAAGTCCCTTGAGGCGGCGGCCTTCAGCCTGGCGTCGAGGTCGGGGAGAACCTGACGACGTCCCT
>CAYOPG010000091.1:0-8075 GCA_964405775.1 uncultured Lentisphaerales bacterium | reverse complement strand
ACGTCGACGCTGAGTTCCAGCCCTGAAATTGCCCGGAGCCCGCGTTGCGCTGCGGCTGTCAGGAAAGCAGGCACACCGGCCACTGTATCGTGGTCGGTAAGAGCCATTGCATAAAGCCCAGCCTCAACCCCCTTCTCCACCAGCTCTTCAGGACTGCATGAGCCGTCTGAAAACGTGGAGTGGATGTGCAGGTCGATCATTGTTATTTATCCAAGCAGTCGTATACATCTGCTATACGAGATTCCTCCACCGAGGCGAAATATTTCGATATCGCAGTATCATAAACCGCGGTATGGGCGAATGCCTTCTTCATGAGCGTGAACCGTGTAGCGAGGCTTAGCCCCCCTTTAGCCCTTAGCTCGGCGATAATTTGCGGGTAGTCTGCAACGTCTGTTACGGACGCCACTCTGATGTAGTTTTTTGCAGAAGCTCTGATCATGCATGGCCCGCCAATATCAATGTTCGTGCGCGCCACCTCCGGCGAAACACCTTTCTCTGAAGCTACCTTGGCGAAAGGATACAGGTTGCAAACAACCATATCGAAAGCCACTGCTTCGGTGCGCTTAAGATCTTCCTGGTGAGCCTCATTGTATTTCTCACCGAGAATGCCCAGATAGATTTTGAAGTCGAGCGTCTTGACGAGTCCGCCCTGCATCTCAGGTTGTCCTGTGTAGTCCGAAACCGCGACAAGGCTTTCCCCCGCCTTGCGTCCCAAAATCTCAGCCAAACATTTGTACGAGCCGCCGGTGCTGAAAAACCGAACCCCCGGACATGTCGCAACCAGACCTTTCACAAGTTCCTCTATCCCGTTCTTGTCAAAAACGCTCAACAACACATTGCGAACCGGCACCACGTCATCTGTCTTGTCAACTATATTAAAGGCCATCTTAATTTCTCCAACTCAATTCAATCATACTGGGCTTATACACGCGTCCCATTGTACTCCATGGTGGATAAAATCGGCAACGAGAATTCTTTATGTGAATGTAATTTTAATGCGGAAGAAGATCGCCCAGCCCCGACTATAAAACCATATAAAGCAAGGCTAAACCCTGATTGCCGCTGCCACGTCGGTGGCAAGCATGGCATCGTAACCTAAACGAAAGGCGGCAACATCGCCGGCGCGTGCGTGAATCCACGCAGCGGCACGGGCGGCATCAAAAGCGGAGAGGCCTCGACCAAGCATTGCGGCTGCAATTCCTGCAAGAACATCGCCCATGCCGCCTGAGGCCATGCCTGGATTAACTCCGGGGACAAGGTGCATTCCCCTGCCCGGCGCGGAAACCAATGTCCCGG
This sequence comes from uncultured Lentisphaerales bacterium, assembly GCA_964405775.1. Classification (GTDB taxonomy): domain Bacteria; phylum Verrucomicrobiota; class Kiritimatiellia; order RFP12; family UBA3636; genus JAAZFF01. Next base: position 6,779 of record CAYOPG010000091.1, on the reverse strand, counting down.
CGCCTTTCAAAATCACGGTGGCATCGGTGAGTTCGACAAGCTTTTTGAGCGCACCTTCCCTGTCAGCCACGACAGTCGACAATTCGACACCAAGAAGCCGCGCAGCCTCGCCGGGATGCGGAGTCAGTATGATTTTGCGACCGCTACCATGAATGGATTCGGCATCGCCTTCGAACGCATTCAGGGCGTCGGCATCAAGCACAAATCCATCCGCGCCGCTTTCCTCCAGAAGCCACCGTATAGCTTTGCCGACTTCGGACGAGCGTCCCATTCCCGGACCGGCAACCACGATTTTCCCCTTTAAACTTAAAGGCGCAGTGAGAATGGCATCCCAACCATCAATCGGCCAGACCATCATTTCCGGAGCGCGTGCAGCCACAACGGCCACAATCGCTCTAGGTACCAAAGCACTAACGAGCCCCGCGCCAGCACGGAGCGCCCCAAGCGCCGTCAATGAAGGAGCGCCGCAGAATCCAGTGGCACCGCCCACGACACAGACGTGCCCGAAATCGCCTTTGTGAGCATCCCACCTGCGGCAGAATATAGACTCTGCCACATCGCGCTCGGCAACCATCTCGTCAGTTGAACCGCCTTCAGATCCGGCCAATGTCGCGGGCGCGATGTTGAGATCGGCCATGTAAACCGAACCGGAGTGGCTGAGCGACGAGGCGGTACGCATCCCGCGTTTTGGCATACCCATGCAGACAGTGTAATTGGCGGTGACTGCTACTCCAGCACATTCACCAGAGTCGCCATCGACTCCCGAGGGTATGTCAACGGCGACAATGCGGACACGCCTCTGGAGTTTGTTGATCCATTCGATTGCTTCCTTGGCGATTCCCGACGGCGCGCCATGCGCTCCGATTCCAAGAATTCCGTCAACCACGATTGAGTCATGTTCAATAGCGGCGGCAGGCATTCGCGTCCAGGATGAATCATCGTCGCTTGGCCATGATACGGCGGGCATTTTGCCGGCAGCGTCGAGGGTGCCAAGGAAGCCGCGCAATTTCGAGCGTTGGAACGCAGCGTAGTAGTGGACGATGAACCCGTGAGCCTCCAGTTCGAGCCCGGCACATACGGCATCAGCACCGTTGTTGCCTGAACCGAAAACTATGTGAACCTGAGGTTTCAGTTCGGTTGCGGCGCACATGCGCAATATGAAATTTGCGAGTCCGAGCGAGGCGAGCTTTATCAACGCGTCCTCGCGCGGGACTTCTGGAAACGGGAAAGCGGCCGCGATCGTCTCGCGGTCGATTCGACGCATTTCATCGGTACTTACGTATCTCATGACAAGCTCCTTCCGTGCGCTTGCCGGAGCGCGTTATCAGTATTCTTCTACAGCTTTGGTTCCGCAGCCAACAACGCAATGACGGCAGTCGAGGCGCAGCGGGCCAGGCTCGGGCTTGCCGGCTTTTATTGCCCGATAGCGGCCAACATGATTGATTAGCGCAAGCAGGCAACCAAGGGAGATGAACCCGCCAACCGGCAGAATTGCAATCACGGCAAATTGTCCGATAAGCTCGCGAACAGCGGCAATCACAGTAAGGGCTAGAATAAAACCCACACCAATGCCAATGCCGTCGAAAACGCTGTCGGCGACTGTGTTGCGAGCAGCGAAAGCTTCTGCGCGCCCGAGAATGACGCAGTTCACCACGATTAGGGGTATGAATATGCCTAGGCTTTCGTAGAGAGTCGGCACAAAGGCCTGCATCACCATTTCCACCACTGTTACAAGCGAAGCTATGACCACGATGTAGCACGGGATGCGCACCTGTGGCGGAATCACATTGCGTATCAGTGAGATCAGAGCGTTAGAGGCCACCAGCACAGCCGTGGTTGCCACACCCATTCCAAACCCGTTTTCGATTGATGTTGTCGTGGCCAGCGTCGGACACATGCCGAGAACCAGTCTGAATATCGGGTTTTCCGCAAGAATACCGTTTTTGATTATAGACCAGGATTTCATTATTGGCGATCCCTTTCCATTTCGATTGCCTCAAGAATTTTGATGCCCTGCTTTATGGCGTCGCAGACAGCGCGCGAGGAGATTGTCGCGGCAGTTATTGGAAAAATATCGCCGTCGTCTTTTTTGACCTCCCAGTTTGTGCTGAAGATTGGCCTCTGTTTCACGTTTTCTATAAAGGAGCCAGTTATGTTCGCTCCAAGACCAGGCGTCTCGGAATGCTTGAGGACCTTGTAGCTCCAGAAGTTATCACCGGCGAAGCCGAGCATTAGTTTGATGTCGCCAGCGTAGCCGTTATGCACTGTGACGGGTATTGCGTAACCGACGTCCGTCTTCCAGTAAGAATTTGTAACGGTGGCTCCATCTGGCCCCTTCATTACGATGGCATTGGAAGAGATGTTCGAAGCTTCCGCTGGCTGTTCGGGCAACACTTCCAGAATAGAATCGTTCAACTGTTTTTCACGGGATTTTTTAATTGCGTCCTTAGTGAGATCGTCTGCTATAGCCACAAAAAACGCAGAGATAAGGCACACCGCTGAGAGAACAACGATCAGTCTTGTTGATTCATTCATATTAAGCAACCTTCCCCGCGAATTTTCCGCTGGCTCCGCCAAATCGTCTGTGGCGCATTGCCTTGTTAATGAGCGGCGTCAAGGCGTTCATGATAAGTATCGCGAAAGTCACGCCCTCCGGGTACGCGCCGCTCGGCACCACGCGTATGATCATAGTAAGGAATCCGCACCCTATACCAAATATCAAACGCCCCAATTTTGACGTCGGCGAGGTAACCATATCGGTTGCCATGAACACCGCGCCGAATAGCGCACCGCCGGCCATCAGGTGAAAATCTATCGGCATCGCAAATCTGGAACCGGCAAGTTGCAAGACCCAAGCGAAGATTGCCATGCTGCCCATGTAGCCAACAGTCGCGTGCCAGGTGATGGTTCGCCTCAAAAGCAGCCACCCGAATCCGATCAGGATGGCGATGGCGGAAGTTTCACCGATGCTTCCGTTGACGTTTCCTACGAAGAGATTGTCGCGCACTTCGTTGTTGTAGTCGAACCCTGCGGTGGCGGGCTGACCGAACTTGACGGAGTCCTTGACCAGACCAAGCGGAGTGGCGGTCGTGGTTGCGTCAGCTGCAATCTTGCGATATTTCAAAATAGTGGCGGACGTGGCCGCATCAGGTTTACTCGCGTCTTCGAGACCGCCTTTGTCCCCCAGCCAGTCGCTGGGACTCCAGACGGTCATCGTAGCCGTGAACGAGATAAGCATGAAAGCGCGGCCGATGAGAGCGGGGTTGAATGGGTTGTATCCCAAGCCTCCGTATATTTGTTTGGCGATCGAGATCGAAAAGGCAGAACCAAGCGCCGCTTGCCAGACTGGAATTGCAGGCGGCAGTGTGAGAGCGAGAAGAAGCCCCGTGACGATGGCGCTCAAATCTCCAAGAGAGTTGTTGCGTTTCATCATCATGCGGCACACCCACTCTGTCAGCACGGCCGAAGCAACACAAACGGCGACTAGCAGCAGCGAACGAGCCTTGAAGAACCAGACCGATGCAGCCACGCACGGCAGGAGGGCTATTATAACGTCGAGCATTAGCTGACGGACGCTTGTCCCCTCATGGATGTGCGGGGAAGTGCTGGTTATGAGCATGGAATCGGGATTAGCGGTCTCAATCATTATTTAATCTCCTGCGCAACTGCGCCATCGCCGTCCTTTTTTACACCTGTATCTGGTTTAACATCTGCATCCGTATTCGAGCCTTTTGCTGGATTTTCGCCCCAAACCTTTTTGATCTCTTCATCTGCCACGACTGCGTCTATCGCCGCCTTGTTCTCGACCTGCGCTTTGCGTTCGGATTCCGCTTTGGCCTTCGCTTCCTTTTCGGCGATTTCTTTTGACTTAAGCATCTTCCTAAGCGCTGCGACGCCTTTGGCGCGGCGATAGTGCTGCACTAATGGACGGTGCGACGGGCATACATAGCTGCAGCAACCGCACTCGAAGCAATCGGCGACATGGAGGTTGATCGCGGTGTCTACATCGTCAGCCTCTATAGCGCACGACATATCAGACGCCTGCAACCTCATAGGGCAGACATCGTTGCAACGTCCACAGCTTATGCAGGGCAAAGAGGTGAAACGGTTCGCCTGCTTTTTGCTCTGAGCAAGAAGACCGGATGTGGTTTTTGTTATGGACACTTCCGTGTTGGCGACTGCGAAGCCCATCATCGGTCCGCCGGAAATGACCTTGGCGGGATTTTCAGTAAACCCACCTGCCGCCTCGAAGAGCGCGTCGTAGCTTGTGCCGCAACGTGCGATGAAGTTTCCGGGGTTCTTCACGATTTCGCCGGTTACAGTCACACAACGTGAATCAAGCGGCCAGCCATCCACCACGGCTTCTTTGATCGCAAACGCTGTGCCGATGTTCTCAACCACGCATCCGATATCTGCCGGAAGTCCGCCAGAAGGAACAGCCTTCCCCAGCGTTGCGTATATCTGCTGCTTCTCGCTGCCGTGCGGGTAGTAGGTTTCCAGGGGTAAAAGCACAACATCGTCGTCGCACTCAATTTTTGAAAATTTTTCTATCGCATCCGGCTTGTTCTCCTCGATGCAGATATAGACCTTCTTGACGCCGAGAATCTTGCGAAGGATTCGGATGCCAGTCCAGATGTCCTCAGTGCGGTCAAGCATCAATCTGTGGTCTGCGGTAAGGTATGGCTCGCATTCCGCGCCGTTTATGATGAGCGTGTGGACAGTCTTTCCCGGAGGAGGGTTGATCTTGACGGCTGTAGGGAAACCGGCTCCGCCCATGCCGGTGATGCCCGTTTCGGCGACGCGGTCGATCAGCTCCTTAACTTCGCGTGTCTCCCAATCCGGGAGAGGTTGGATCAAGCTGGAACGTTCGTCAAGGCCATCGGGTTCTATGACGCAATGCTCGACCTTGCGGCCAACCGCAGCGTACAACATCTCGAAACCTTTCACCGTGCCGGATGTCGGAGCATGGACAGGAGCGGAGATGAATCCGCTGGCAACTCCAAGCAGATCTCCACGTTTTACTTTGTCGCCAATCTTCACAACCGCCTTCGCGGGCGCGCCGAGGTGCTGCACAAGCGGAACCTTGAGGATCGCCGGCAACGGAAGTATCTTGAGTGGCGCCGAATTTGAAATTGACTTCTTGTCTGGCGGATGGACACCGCCTGGGAACTTAAATTGCGATTTGATGATCTTCATATTTGTTGGGACCGTTAAATCCGACTAACCAATTTTAACGAAGCACTTGACAGGGCATTTCTCAATTACGCCCTCGTTATTTATCGGCTCCTTAGAGTAATTGATGACCGCAAGGGCGCCGTTCATTGAGAGCGTCTCCGGGTTGTTCTCCAATTTCACGCACTGCATGCACCCTATGCAGCCCTTGTCGCAGATTTTGCGAACCGCCGCCCCCTTGTCGAAAGATGAGCACAACATGTTGATTTTATGCTTTCTGGGGACAATTTTAATAATCGAACGGGGACACACTTTGGAACAAGCACCGCACCCTGTACAAATATCGGGGTCCACTATGGCAAGACCATCCTTTATGATTATAGCGCCGAAAGCACATGTTCGCGCGCACGTGCCGAACCCGAGACATCCGTAGCTACATGCTTTCCAACCACCAGCCACTATGTTGGCCGCACCGCAGTCGTTGACTCCGTTGTAATCGCTACGGCGCTGCGCGGCGTTCCTGTCTCCCCTGCAGAGCACAACAGCCATGGAGGGCTCAAGCGCTTCGCCGCCGTCGCGCCCTGTCACCTTGGCAAGAGCCTCAACTGTCTTGGGGCCGCCCGGGATGCAGAGGTTCAGCGGAGCGCCGTCAAGAACGATCGCGCGCGCATAAGCAGCGCAACCCGCGGAGCCGCACCCGCCACAGTTCGCACCGGGTAGAGCCGCCTCCACGCGTGCGACACGCGGATCCTCTTTCTCTCCGAACTTCTTTGCCACAAATGCAAGCAGGATGCCGGAAACTAAACCTATGAGCGTAATCGCTGCAGTTGTTATGAAAATAATATTAAAATCCATCAGATCCGCCTGTTCTTATTATTAAACCAGCCCCTGGAACCCCATGAAAGAAAGTGCGAGCAACCCCGCCGTGACAAGCGCCAGAGCGATGCCCCGGAATGCCTTGGGAGGAAAAGCAACGTCAAGGCGTTCACGCATTCCCGAAAAAATTATAAGCGCGAGTGCGAAGCCTGCGGATATTCCGAACCCATACAATACAGAATACAAGAATCCGGAGCCGACTCTGGCATTGGTTATGGCAACGCCAAGCACAGCGCAGTTGGTGGTTATCAGCGGCAGATATATGCCAAGAGCCTTATGCAGCGGCGGGGTGAAACGCTTCATCAGGATGTCGAGCAACTGCACGAACGCGGCTATAACAAGTATAAAGGCTATCGTCTGCATGTACCCAAGATTGAGTGGCACGAGAATCCAATGCTGCACGCACCAAGTCACGGCCGAAGCGGCAGTGATTACAAAAATGACCGCTCCGGACATTCCGAGTGCCGTCTCGAGTTTTCGCGAAACACCGAGAAACGGACAAATTCCAAGAATTTGCGAGAAAACGACGTTGTTGACGAAAACCACACCGATGATTAGAAGTAGGTATTCCATAAATTTCCCCTAGAAAATGTTAGCTTATGGTAGTAGAATACTTAAACAAAAGCAATGGATTTTTTTCAAAGGCAAATTCACGTGGGCGCATCTCTGTTTTGCGACCGGATTCTTCTGGTGCGTGTAGCCAGCTGGATTTTCCGCCTATCGGCTTCGCG
>CAYOPG010000090.1:0-8190 GCA_964405775.1 uncultured Lentisphaerales bacterium | reverse complement strand
TCCGCGATCTTGATCTGGACACGTCGCCGGAGCCAGACGTGGTGACGCTTAAGGTAACTGCAAGCTATGTAAAGCCCAAGCCCACGCAGGAGGAAATCGCGCTGGGTGCCGAGGCTCCCCTTACAGACGAGGACGAGATAATCGAGCGGGGCAGCATAGATGTGCGGATGGTGGAGACCGCGCCGCGTTCCGGCGTGTTCAAGGGGCGCTTCACCCCCGTGTTGGTGGATACTAACAATCCGGTTCAGGTAACATCGGACATGATCCTCGTCGGTCCGGAAGACAAACTGAGTGTCATGTACACCGACGCTCGTCACCTTGGCGGTACGATGCCGATCGATAGGACGGCGATGGCGGTGGTGCTTGTGGGCGGCAGTACTGAGCCGCAGAGCATAGTGGCATCTTCTAGCGACCCTGACGTGCAGTCCCGCAAGCTCCTGCTGGAAGCCCAGCTGCTCAGCAAATGGGGGGCAATATTCAAGGATGTGGGGTTGGACAGTCATGCGGCGGCCAAGTCCGAGGAAGGGCTCGACAAGGTAGCCGAAATAATGCGAATAGCTTCGCAGAACAGCCTTTCGCGCTCAGTCGTCGAACAGACCTACGTGGTCAAATGGGATCTGCAGTTGCTTCAGGATCAGCTAGGAGCGGCAATCAGCACATGCAACGCCCTCGTGAAGTTGTACCCCGACACCGTCTATGCCGACCTCGCGCTCATGCGCATAGCTGATGCCAAGGTTGAGTCCAACGAGTCGAGGGACATACGGGAGGGCATCAGCATATACGGATCCGTGATCAATCTTCCGACTTCCAGCCGTAAGGCGGAGGCGCAATTCCGCATCGGACTCGCGCTTGAGAAGACGGCCAAGATGGCCAATCCCGCCAATCCCAACTTCGCTCAGGCAGTGGCGGCGTTCAGGCGCTGCACCGAGGCTTATCCCGATTCCTCGTACGCAGGCGAATCTTTCAAGCGCATAATAAACTACCATATAGTGATGAAGGATTACGCGCGCGCTCTTGAGACGCTTGACCACGTTTTCCGAGACTACGCAGACTCTCCATGGCTTGATGAGATGCTGGTGCAATGGGGCATCGTGCTCTTCCGTCAGGGGGATCGCGCCGGTGCCGCGGAGAAGTTCAGCCGCGTGCTGGAGGAATACCCAGGAGGTTCCGCAGCGCCTACGGCCAAGGCGCTTCTTGGCAGGGTTAGTGGCATGTAATTGCGGATAATTTCAGATAACACAACACAGTTTAAATCTAAGTACAAAGGAGAAAAACAATGCTAGGCATATTGATGGATGGCGGCTGGCTAATGCTTCCGCTAGTGTTATGCTCAATCGCCGTTTTGGCGATAATTATAGACAGAACCCGCGCGTTTCGCGCGGCAGGAACAAATCACGAGCAGCTAAGGAAGTCTATGGCGAATAAGCTCGCCGAAGGCGACGTCGAAGGCGCAGTAGACATCGTAAGCAATGCCAGCGGCCCCGTCGCCGCGACATTCCTGGCAGGGCTGCGCAACTGCATCCGTATGAAGGAAAAAGGGAAGCGCCCGGATGAGATCCAGTTGACGGTCTCGAACACGATGGAGGAGTATGCCCCAAAGGCTCTCAACGGCCTGAACAAACACTTGAACTCGCTGGTGCTCATAGCGTCGATTTCACCGCTCCTAGGCATGACGGGCACCGTAACCGGCATGATACGGTCGTTCGACATAATGGCGTCCAGCGCAGGCCTTGAGCCCGGCGCGGTCGCGGGAGGAATTGCCGAGGCGCTGATCACCACCGCCGCGGGACTTCTTGTCGCCATTCCGGCGGTTCTTGTGCACAGCTGGTACTCCAAGCGCATAGAGGACTACACAATGACGATTGAGTCCGGTATTTCCGACATCGTAGACTTTATCAACGAGGACTAGGACGTGCCCAGGAAAATAGAGGTAAAAAACATAGAAATCGATGTCCCGTCATTTTCGGACATCGCTTTCCTGTTGATTATTTTCTTCATCCTCACCACGAGCTTGAACAGGCCGATGGGGCGCATAATAGATATGCCTTCGGCTTCAACGCCGGATCAGCAGAAGTCCAACGCCACCACGCCTTCAGTAAACATTCTGGCAGATCGCATAATGTTTGTCGAGGGAGAGGGAACCGGCAAGGAAGTTACCTTGTCCGAGCTACGTGCGGATCTAATGTCGCGTGGCCTGGCGTCCGCCTCTGAGAGCGACCGCATGGTGCTCCTAGAGGTCGCTCCCGAGGTGTCGTATGAGCGTTATTTCCAAGTTATAACGATGATTTCCGAGGCCGGCGGAATTGTCGCGATGCTCACAGAATAAAAAAGCAGGGTAGAAAAGAAAATGATAAGAAGAAAAAGAAAGGCGGACATGAGGGTGCCGACGTCGTCAATGGGCGACATCGCGTTCCTTTTGATCATCTTTTTCCTGCTTGCCAGCAACTTCATGAAATCGGCGAACGTGGAGTCGATAGATCCGGAAAGCCCGGACGTCGAGGTGCAGGAGTCTCCCCAAATTTCCGTGATTTACGATTCCGAAGGCCGACTCTGGCTTCAGGGCTTGGAGATAAGCGTCGAGGAACTGACCGCCGGTGTTCAGCAGGCGATTGGCACTAACCATGACACCCCGGTTCATGTACGCATTGACAAATACCAAAAAGGTGAGAAATTTTTACCAATCATTCAGGCACTGAGCGATGCGGGCGCACGTATGCTGCTCGCAGGCGGGAAATCAGACGAATACGCCATCCCAGCGCAAAACAATATAAATGAGAAACCCGAACTTAGGGAAGAATAATATGAACGCTAAAGATCCAGATGAACTTTTGAAGGAAACCAACCGGTCCACGCTTACAAAGGCCATGTTGACGTCTACGGTTATACACTGCGTGCTGATATTCGGGACGTCTTTCGGACTCTACTCCGATTGGGTCGAGGTAGGCGGCATACATTCGCCTTCTAAGATCAAGCAGATGCGCGCGGACAGCGAAAAAGAAAAGGCAGACGAAGAGCGCCGTCTCGCCTCCGAGAAGCGCGCGGCAGAGATGGCGGCGGCGGCTGAAGCCGCGCCTGCTCCAACCCCCGCTACCACCCCGGCGGCGAATCCGCCTCAGGCAACCCCCAACGTGCCTGATCTTGAGCCGCTTCCCCCAAAAGAGGGGTTCTCCCTCGGTGATGACTTGCCTGCAGGGTTACTAAACTAGCGTTAGCAGCGGAAGCCTATCCTGAAACAAGTGAGTAAAATAACGTTACAATCTATGCGCCAGAGGGGGCTGGAACAGATGATGTCCGAGGCCTGGGATAAATTCTACGGCTGGATGGCATGGCTCCACGCTTTTCTAGCACGCTATCTTGGCGGGGCAATCGTCTGGTTTTGGCGAATGCAGGGGCGCATCCCCGTGCGGGCCAAACTAAGTGGCTCTTTCATCGTACTCGGCTTGCTCGCGGTGTGGTGCGCTTGGTTCTTCCCTGATAATTACATCACATGGGCTATGTGGGGGGAGGATCTGGAACGCCTTCTGGAACGTCTCGGGCAGTTGGAGGCCGGGCTGCGGGTCCGCTCCTGGGCGAGGCTCGCCGTCATAAGCAGCATTGTTGCGGCAGCCATTTCCTGGGTGCGGCGCGGATGGGCTCTCTGGGTTCTGAAGACCGCATGGGTTCTGTGGATATGGATGTGGTTCAATGCTCTGTCGTGGGGATTCACAGCGCCATCGTCGCTGACGACCGCAGACTTTAGAATGTTGAGCACCGACGGGCGCAACTCTCTCTGGGCTGCCGCGCTAGGACACGGCTTTATCTTCCTTCTTGTTGGCTGCCTTGTGCTGCTGTGGCTCGTATTGGCGGAGACACGCCGCTGGTACGAGCGCAAGCCGGAAATAGCGCCTCTGTCGGGCGACAGGGTGGTGGAATCTCTCCGCACTGGCGGCTCCGACCCAAGATATCGGACGTCTCAGTATTGGTCTATAGGCCTGTTCATGTTGGTGCTGGTGGGGCCGTTCCTGATTCGCGGCTGCGGCATGGAGGATCCGTACGGGCTTATAAAAGGCGAGGGCAGCGCGGTGGCGAATGTCGAGGTGACTGCCGTTAAACGCATTCAGAAAAAGCCGGAGAAAGTCAAGAAACTTTTAGTCAACGCATGGAGTCCGTATATCTTCGACAGGATGAAAATCGACGATACGAACGTCATGAAAGACCTGCTCGAAGAGACGCAGGACACCTACGTCGCCCAGACGGAAAGCGCTACGGGCGAGGGCGGCATGGGAGCCGGCAAAGGCGGCAAGGGGGGCTGGCCCAAAGGCATGGAAGGGTCTAAAATCCGTTTTATACGCTTGAAGTACGGCGGCGGGGATTGGGATCAGGACATGGGCAAGGGCGCCGACTACAATCTTCTCATTCAATTCAATCTTGCAACCGGTTTCCCGATTGCACGCGATACTGAGGCTATAGAAATAAACCGCCTGAGGCGTTTCCCGAAGGATCAGGCTCCGCCATTTGTCTTCATGACGGGAAGAGGAAACATCAACGTGTCCAATTCCGAGATAGAGACTCTACGCTGGTATCTCGAGAAAGAGGGCGGGATGCTTTTCATCGACAATGGCGGCGGACATTTCGACCGCAGCGTGGTCTCTTTGCTCACGCGTTTGTTCCCGCGCAACCCGCTGATAGACATCGCAAACGACGATCCGATATACAGGGCGCCGTACGTCTTTCCCAACGGAGCCCCGCCGTTTTGGCACCATGCGGGGACGCGCGCCCGCGGCGTAAAGGTTGATGGGAGATGGGTCGTGTTCTACCATCCAGGCGACGTCAACGATGCTTGGAAGGACGGCCATTCCGGTGCTTCGCCTGCCGTTGCCGGTCAGGCCTACAAGCTAGGAATAAACGTGATGTACTATTCTTTCAACAACTACTACAAGAAACACTTCCCGGAAAAATAGAATGGAAGCGCTGTTTGATAGCACGCAACGCGAAGTTCGAAAACCGGTCGCAAAATAAGGGGTAGGATAAAACAATGGCTATAAAAAAAGAAATCAAGGATGGCAATGGCCTGAGATTTGTGTTAACAACGTTAGCGATGGCTGTGATATGCTTCGGTATTGCTATTTCACCACTTCATGCCGAAGAGGCTACGGCGGAACCAGAACCGACTGTGGACGGATCCGGATCCAATCCCGACGAACTCCCCAACTACACAAATACGGTGGAAGGCAAAGATGGCATCGCGCTTGTACTCGAGCCGCTGGATGCCAATTATTTCGACCAGAATCGCATAGCGGTGCACTTCAAATACCGCGTCAGAGGACGCAACTTGCCCGCCGGCTCCGCAGAAGTGAGGCTCCGCGATCGCTACACCGGTGCGACCTTTAAGAAAAAATTCCCTGTCGAGTATACGATGGGGGAGCACTTCCACTGGGCTGCTTGGGGCGGTGAAGGCAAAGGGACTTCCTCTAAGGCTTCCGACCTTGATGCCATGCTCTTAGGGGAGTTGCTGGAAGACGACGAAATTCCTGACGGGTCATACATTCCCGGCCTGACACTGTTTGCTTCCGACGGCTCTGTGATAGCCAATCTGGATTATACAGAAGACCAAGTACGGCACATGAACAACACCGGAACGCTCGTAGGCAAATATGTCCGCAAACTTGGAAAGAAAACTATAAACGAGAGAGTCGCGGAAATACGGGACATGTACGACAAACTCCTGGCAGCCGAGGAAGAAGCAAAGGCAACAGGGGCTGACGTCACTGCTCCGCATTTTATGACGCTCGCACTTAAGGAAACGCTACGGCAAAGCGCCAACCGTGTCGCGTCTAAAAACTACGATGTTGTTCAGGACAATTACGAATACTGCACAAACGAAGTTCCTCGGGTACTCGCCCAGCTCAAACAGTACAGAGACAACCCGGCAAGCGCCATCACTGCCCCCCCGCTGCCACGACCCAAAAACGAGCGGATGACAATAAAAGACGGATACTTCTGGGTCGGCGATGAGCCCGTCTTCATGTCCGGCATGTGCATGTTTGCGCACTGGATGGATCTGGATATCATGCGCGAGCTTGGTTATAACCTGATTCACGTGGGAATGGATCCAGGCGGAATGTTTTCTACATCCGAAGAGCCTTCCGACGTTCCGAGAATCGGCGACAAGATTCCCGGGCTTAAGAACAGTCTTCAGGAGATCCTCGATGAATGCGAGCGCCTAGGCATCAAGGTAGACCTCGGAATTACTTCGCAGGGTATCCCGGAATGGTTCTATCAGAAGCACCCCGATGCACGTCTAAAAGGCCATAGCGTGGCAGGGTTCATACCGTACGATATCGAGAGTCCTGACGTTCATGAGTTGCTCTCTAAATATTACGCCGAAGTCATGAAAGTCGCGGCAGGCCATCCTGCTATCAACACCATCTGGCTTGCAAACGAACCCACATACTTGAACTATGGCGACCGGACTATGTCGCTCTACCAAGCGGAAATGCTTGCCAAATACGGAGATCTTGCGGGTATCAACAAAGCGTGGGGGACGTCGCTTACGAACATCGCGGAGGTTACAGCGCATGTCAGAAATTCACCTCAGGCGCATGCGGATTTCTGGTGGTTCAACCTAGATCGCCTCACCAAACACTTCCAGTGGATGTCAGACGAAATCCATAAGTATGATCCAGACGTGCCCACCAACTTCAAGCTCAACAACCTAATATTGGGATGGTATTGCCCGAGTCCTAACGTCGATCAGGAAGCCGTCTCTGATATTGGCTCGGTGATTGGCTGCGACTCAGGTGCGTTTCCTTTTGCAATCCCTTACTACGACTGGCTGAAGAGTCTCGACCCCGATCGCCCACTCATAAACCTTGAGTTCAAGAGCGGTGGCATACGGTCTGGCTTGGATATGTGGAAGGCGGCATTGCACGGACACGCCGCAATTGATTATTGGTGCTGGCATCCAAAATCGTCCTTTGCTACCGCCATGTCCTCCACCGCCAACATTCACCGCCAAGCCCTTGAATCATACAATATTCAGCGTTTAATGAAAGAGGTTATGGCCTTTCAGAAGTTTCCGCGCTCGCCATATGTTGTGCTCTACCCGGATCCAGTGCTTCCACGCACATGGGGATACAAAAATGTGCAGACTCCCGTTGTAAATGCTCTTAAATTCTCCGGACACGCAGTGGACTACGTCACTGAGAAACGATTGCGCGACGGCAGGCTCGATAAATACGATTACGACTTTATTGTGCTGCCCTCAGCCAACTTCATAGCAGACGATACATTCAACCGCATAGGAGAATACGTCAAACAAGGAGGCCGAGCTATAGTCGTCGGAGAGCTGCCAGACAAAGACCCGATGGAGCATCCTAGAGATCTCGGCTGGCTGGAAACGCCGGATAATGCCGACCCTCTATATGAGGGAGCAACGAACGGCGTGTCATTTGCATGTGGCGATGGCCGAGTGTGGATCATGCCGACGGCAGACGAAAAGACGCTGCAACGGGATCTTGAGATCATCTCCGAGGGAATAATCCCTGTGCGCCCTGTTGTTTTGCATGACATCGAATACCGTACCATCCCGTGGAAGAATAAAAATGGCGAAGACGTGTACCTAACGTTCGCTATAAACGAGTGGATGGACGAGCCACTGCCTCTTAAGCCGACAGTATTCAACGTTGAAATGGAAAGCGCGGTCGACCTTATCTCAAATCAGAAAATAGACATCGACAAGCCGCTCGTGTTGCCGAAAGCCATGGTTATGCTAATCGAGTGGAAGCCCAAACGCTAGGAATTCGATCGCGTGGCAGAGTCTATACCTTATCGCCTAACTTGATGAACTTATAGCGATTTCATCGGACTTAACCTGTAGACTGCGAGCTTTGCGGGCCTGATGCCCAAAGTGTGAACAAAACATCCCTCACACGGCGCGTTTTCAATCCGCCGTATGTATTGAAGTTACTTCATATATTGTAATCTTGCATAGATTTGACAGATTACATAAATTCAACATACTACACCTCCTGTTGCCAATTCAACCGCACATCCTGCTTGGAATTTCGAATGCCTGAATACGATGTTTTGCCGAACACTCGGGTCTAGCTCCTGATTTCCCCAATCTTCTCCGTTATGTAATCTTGCAAAACATTCAAGTCAACTGTCTTAGAACAAGATTTTTTTGCTCCGCAAAAAAAGGGGGGGGGA
>CAYOPG010000089.1:0-8446 GCA_964405775.1 uncultured Lentisphaerales bacterium | reverse complement strand
TCGCGTCTTACCTGCCAGATATTGCTTTCGCCTCCAAGTCTGTGAGTGAAAAACCCTTCGGATCTGAATGCCTTTATAAGCTTCTCGCAGAGTGCTGTCGCAGCCTCCGCAGATGGCAGCGAGAAGGTGAACGGGCGGGAGGTCTCTGCATCGCTTAATGGGCGACGCAGTCCGGATTTCTTTATCTTATAGAACTCCACCATAATCGGCGGGGCGGCCACTGTAGTAACAAGAGTCATCAGGATGCCAACACTAAAAACCTCGGGATGAAGGAGCCCTTTAGTAAGGCCTATGCCGGCAACGATAAGAGCAACTTCACCACGTGGGATCATGCCTGCGCCAATCCGCAACGCTCCTATTCCGTTGAAGCCGCAAAATAAAGCAGGAACAGAACAACCGATGATCTTTGCGGCTACAGCCATAAGAGTGAAAATAAGTCCAAAGATCAAAACAGGAGCCGACATCAATTTATGCATGTCAACCATCATTCCCATGACACAGAAGAAAATCGGCACCATGAACAGATAAACGGGCATAAGATTTTCGGTTATGACATAGCGAATATCCGTGCGGCTTAGCGCAAGCCCCATGACATATGCGCCGATGATCATGGCAAGCCCCATTGACTCGAAGAAACCAGAGAGCATAAGAGCCAAACCAAGGGACAAAATGGCAATTAAACTCTCGGATCCAAACATCTTAAGAAGGCCGCTTATACGGCGTGCAGCTATAACGCCGACTACTGTGGCACCCAACCATATTCCGAACACCTTGACTGCAATCATACCGATCTTGCCCCAGTCGATCCCGCCGGTGTCACCCGCACCATGTGTACTGACCACTCCCATTCCTATTGCAAGGATGACAATGCCCAGAACGTCGTCGATCACTGCACCGGCCATCGTTGTTACTCCTTCAGGAGAGTCTATGCTCTTGCGCTCCGAGAGTATGCGTGCCGTTATGCCGACAGAAGTTGCGGTGCACATTATTCCAAGGAACAAAGCTTCAGACGAAAAAAAAGTCACAGGCTCGCCACCGATAAACCGGTGCAACAACAGTACGGCACTGAGATTTCCAAAAACAAATGAAATCACAACACCGCCGATTCCCACGAGGGATCCCGCTAGCGAATAACGGACAAACAGCTTCAAGTCTGTCTCCACGCCTGAAAGGAAAAGGAGTATTATCGACGCTATTGTGCAGAATCCGTAAAGCTCTGGAGTGACTGGGAAAGTGCTACCACTGCCCATCAAGGGGAAAACCCCGCTTTTTAATATGCCACCCAGGCTAATACCTCCCAGAGCATAGGGGCCTATCGCAATGCCTGCCAGCAGTTCGCCCAGTACGCTCGGTATATGAAAACGCTCAGCAAGCATTCCGCCGGTGCGTGCCGCGAATAGAATTATGCCTATTTGGATAGCAAGCATCATCATCTTGTGGGTCATGTCGCCACCCTCCGCATCGGCAGGTTGATCCGTCTGTTCGACTTTCTCTGCCATCTCGGCAGACATATCGACCAGATCAAATTGCGCAGTCTCTTCAGCAGACTTATATGCCTGTTCAGCCCCCTCTGCAACAACAGAAGACTCAATAGCGTGACCGATCTGAAAATCTGATTCAGCAAGCAAAACATTAACTGAGATCAAAGAAAACACCGTTAACACACTGGCGAAAAGTCTAATTTCCATACTTTTTAAGCATATTTTTTATGTAAAATAACCAACGCGGCATCAAACCGAATACCGCAGATTACTAGAAGGTTCTTCTGACCTTTAAAGGATCACAAAAGAGAGTAGGCGCATATGGTGGGAGATACTGGACTCGAACCAGTGACCCCTTGCATGTCAAGCAAGTGCTCTAACCAACTGAGCTAATCCCCCAGCAAAAGAAACGTGCGTGATACTACATAAAACCGAACACTCAGTCAATATATTTTTTGAGCGAAGCCTGCGGCACCCAGCCCGAAGCACCATTGTAGAGGACGCGCCGCCAGTTTCCTGCGGTTTCACGCACTACTACTGTTGCCCCTGCAGGAACATCAAAGAGTGTTTTTGAGGTGTTGTCGGGACAAAGTCTTGCAGTCGAGCTCAAAGCCATCACCTGATCCTCGCCGTGGCTGCGACGCAGGAACCTCATAAAACCTAGTCCGCTTTGTCCATTGGCCGCCGTTTCTGCGCGAGGCTCGGCCGTGGTTGGCACCACGACAAGCTTCATGACTTCATTTGTCGATGGAGGCAGACCTGCCGGACGTTCCATGACGCGCAAACCGAATCCCGGAGTCCGCAACGTTGTATATTCTGCTTTAAGCGGATCGAAATATGAAACCGACAGAGGTGCGGCAACTGTAACGTTTGTACCAAGTGGGATCAACACCTGTTCGCAGGTGACCGAATCATCCCTACGTTCAAGTATGCGCGGCGGGTAGATCCTAAAGCCAGCGCCGGGGGCGTATTTCACATCTGGAGTTATGTTCATCGAACCTTCGCCCTGAAGAACCCAACGCAGATTAACTAGGTCGCCCACGTAGCAATCCGACGGTGTTATCGAGGCGTTCAATGTAAATTGTCCCACGGCACCGCTGTAATCGTCTGGGCGGGTTTCAAGAGGAAGAACTCTTATATCCAATGAAACAGGTTCCGCACCGGCGGTAAAGTCGTAAATTCTCCGCCTTACAACAAAACCGCTTCCCACTCTGACGGCAACTTGGCCTGTAACGACAGGTCTGAATTCGATTCTGCCATGCCGAAGCAGAATGAAGTCGGATCGATATTTTAGAATCCGAGGATTGTCGCCGGTGATTTGCTGAAAGCGCAATTCCCCTATAGTGTTGGCATCAGGAATACCGTCAATATGCAGATTACTACTGAATTCAACGTCCCGGGAATCCACCGTTAGCGTAGCCATGACTTTCTGGCCAACATAGTATGTTTCCTGTCTTGGAGAAATCTCGAAGGTTGCTACAGGCCCAAGAATTTTCTGCTCCTGCTGGGCGCGCGCACCCAGCCCAAGACAAACCAGAGAAAAAATGAACAGGACTTTGCTTATTTTCATTTATCCACCCCGCTTTCAGGCGCAGCCCCCTCAACCAGCGGGACGTCGGGCAATGGAGCATCTAGAACACGCCTGCTCCCGAGAACGCTGCTGCCGAAAACAGCAACAGCAAACAATGCAAGGAATGCCAAAACCCGCCCGCTTTTACGTAGCCCTAAATGTGCCGCAAGCAGCCCCGCCCAAAGGAGGCACCATGAAAGAGCAAGAGCGTCCTCGCGCAATTCCACCGGTGTCCCGTAATGCCAGAACAACGGCACCCTGTACCACGGGAGTTCGCTGCCTTCGGCGAGAACGAATTCGTCCCCAACCCTTTGTTTCTTTCGCTTTGTTTCTCGCAATGCGATCTCAAGGTTGTTCTCGGTTTCAGGACTGGCTCCCTCAAGTGCCTCGGCGCGGCAGAAAGCGTCAACAGATTCTTCTGGGTGGCCGGCGAGCATAAGCATCGTGCCGTAGTTGTAAAGCAGCCCGCCGCTTAACCGGCCATCGTCCAAAAGACGTCTATACTGCAGTGATGCACTGTAAAACCCCTGCTCATCTCGCGCCGACGAGGCCATGGAGTTCGCCTCGCGCCACGTGAACTCAGCTCCCGTATCCAAAGCTGCGGCCTGCAACACTGGCAGGGACATCAAAAGCAGCACAAGCACGAACTTCAACGATGAGAACAGCTCCGCGAGACGCCTGCAGTTGGTCTTTACGACTTCGCCGGAATCTTCGTCTGGACTAAATCTGGAATCAAACACACGTTGTAGCAACGAGCCGATTTCTTCTGCCGTGGTAGGGTCTGCACCGTGACGCACCAGCTCGCGTTGCACTTCCGGCGGAGTAAAGCTCGCCCCCTCGACATCAAGCCTGTCGCGAAGAAGAACCGTCACTGCATTCATTACCTGCTGCGCGGTCTTTGCGCGCGAGATTCTCTTTATTGACCGACTTGCAGCGGAACCCCGGCGCACTGCTCGGTCGAACGACTTACGCCTGCGCCACATCGCCGTAAAAAACACACCCAACGCGTATGTGGCTGGCGGAACAATTGTGAGAGCCAGTGTTCTTGTGCGGTTTCGAGGCGTCGGCTTGGTCACCGCCCGCACATCCACTGTTATTCCAGATGGGACACGTTCCCCATCTATGCTTAAGCTGACGCCACGACTGTTCGAACCCACTCCAAACACTAGATCGGGGTCGAGTTCTGCCGACTCATTGACGCGCAACGGCAAAGCCTCAGTCGTGATAGTCACGTATTCGCGCTTGTCAGTGTTATAATAGGAAACTTCCAGAGGAGGAACCTCGATTGTTCCGCTCACAATCGGCCGTATCCGGTATGTGAAACGCGCTCCGCTGGAATCGACGCTGTCGCCCACGCTTCCGTACTGGCGGAAACGCTCCGCCAGCAATTTGTTTTTGAAAATCTCGGGTGCGCGAATATTTGAGCGGGTGAAGTCACCCTTAATATCCAGCGTTAGGACGAGTGGATCTCCTATGTTGCATGTCTGAGCATCGATTGAAGCCACGGCGCTCATTGAAGTACCAAGCGAACCGACAAACGAGTCTGGCCTTCCCTCTGCTGGAGGGGGCGTAACCTGAACCTTCGCCACTTCGGAAACCGCAAGAACCGACACCGCCTCTGGCTCGCCTCCACCGGCGTCGGTAAACACTGTACCTCTGAATCGAACTGGGTCTAAGTTGCATGATCCTTCTTCTGTCGAAATGAAAGGCAGGTCTAGAGTGTACTTCCAAGCAGGCTTGCCCTTTAGTTCCGCTTCCTCGCGTGAGAAATAAAACAAAGCCGGAGTTGATTCGTTGAACGGCGAACCGAACATCAAAGGTAAACCCATTGTTCCGGTGTTTAATGTGTAGTTGTTTATACGGAATGTGCCGTCGGAGCCTCCTGACGTGGTGTATTTGTCGAGGAAACGGTCTACGTTGCCATCGAAACGGCAATTGCTAGGCACGCGTGAAATGAACGGTATTTCTAGTAGCGGCGCCTGACCGTTGCTTGGCGAAGCGGGGTTATATTCCGCATATTCCCCAGAAAGCTTTGCTACTAAAACTTCAATCTTGATGCTGAATCTCTCGTCCACCAGCACGTTGTCACGGTTAGGGACAACGCGGACTGCCACGTACGGCTGGTCATCGGGGGAAAGGACTTGAACATCCGGCACCTTGGCGATATATGTTTTTCCGTTTAGAGAAAGCGTAGCCGTCCCTATCGAGAAAACACCGGTCGTTCGAGGCGTCACAACATATGTCCAAACGCTGCGGGTAACCCGGTGCGACTGGCCATTTAGATCCACTGACGCCTGAGACTCGGTTGAAAAGCCTCTGCTTGATATTGAAGCCCCTGCCGAATTTTCCAGCACCGGCTGCTGATTTCCCCCTTGCGCTCCTTCAAGCGAAATGCGTAGAGTGAACGAATCGCCGATATATATTTTCGAGGCATCGGTGGCAGCCGTCAGTTTTGGCTCTGCCGCCTCGGCCATAGACAGAGTCGTGGCAACAAGCCGAATAGCTACGGCAACAACAGAAAGTTTTTTAAGTTTTCTCCAGAACGTCATTCCAAATCCTCATAAGTTCAAGTCGATAGCACATGTGATTGTAGCTCGAAATGAAACGACTCATTATAGCATGTTTAGGTTGTAATTGGAACGCTCAAATACCGTACCGCGCCTGCCTAATCCCTATTCGAGGCATAAACAAAAAACCGCCCCCGCCGTATCGCCGAGATTCTTTATACCCTTCCTCAAGAAGGTGGGTGCCGTATCTGTCGCGTTCCAAGTCCCCTAGGGGCATAAGGTCGGCTGTCATTTTCCGACTCCCTAAAACAAACGTAGGTTAAAGAATGGCGGCAGTCCGCGTACGGGGGCAGCTAAACTTGTTTTGACGCCTCGAATGATAGCACACGAAAGAGAATGTGTCAACTTTTGCGAGAGGTTACTTTTGTCTCTACTTTCCCCAATACTTTCGGCTTTACTTCGGCTTTACTTGAACAGCGTCATTTGATAAAATCCGAACGCATGAACAAACCACGCAAAACCATTGTTTTCCTAGCCGACGGAATGGCTGATGAGCCGATTGCCGAATTAGACGGGCTTACCCCTTTGCAGGCCGCAAAAACCCCGGGAATGGATTTCATCGCTCGCCGTGGAAGGTCAGGCACTTTGCTGACTTTGCCCGCCAATTTCCCGACATCCAGCGACGTCGCGAACATGTCCGTGCTGGGCTGTAATCTTGAGAAAGAATACTGCGGGCGCGGCGTTCTTGAAGCTGCGAGTCAGGGTATAAACCTTGCCAAGACAGATGTTGCTTTCCGTTGCAATCTTGTGTCGATCGCGGAGGATGGCACACTTGCCGATTTTTCTGGTGGGCACATAGCGCAGAGTGATGCCAATGAAATCATTGGGAACCTGAACGAGCATCTTGCCACCGAGCGCTTCCGTTTCTACCCCGGAGTTAGCTACCGTAATTTGCTGATCCTCTCTGGTGAAGAATTTTCGCCTGACGTTTATTGCGAGAAGCCAGATGATAATTCCGGCAATGTTGTCGCTGAACATCTGCCCCGGATCGAAGAAGGTGTGGGCGGAGCCGACGAGACCCTCTCTGTGTTACTGGATCTTACGCGCCGTGCGGCGGAGATACTGCCTCATGCTCCTGCGAATCTTCGCGCAGTAGCCGAAGGACGTCTGCCTGCGAATGGGGTATGGTTCTGGAGCCCTGGGCGCGCAGGTTCGATACGCACGCTGGCGGAGCGGCACGGCATCACCAGCGCGGTCATATCGGCGGTGGATGTCATAAAGGGACTCGGACGTTGTCTGGGCATGGACGTCATCAATGTCGAAGGAGCCACCGGATACATCGACACCAACTACGAAGGGAAAGCGTCAGCGGCGATTGAGGCGTCGAAAACGCATGATTTCGTTTACGTACATGTGGAAGCGATAGACGAGGTTTCCCATGCCCGCGATTTGAAACTGAAGATGCAGGCGATAGAGGATTACGATTCCAAAATCATCTGTCCAATCATACGAGAGTGCGGTGACTCTTTCACTTATGTGATACTGCCAGACCATCCTGTACCACTTGCGCTGGGCAAGCACACCAGAACCCCGGTACCGGTCGCAATATGCGGCCCCGGCATTGAGCCCGACGGTGTGCAGGTATATAGCGAAGTCGAAGCGCCGGCAGGCGATCTTGGCGTGTTGTTCGGTGCCGAGTTGATGGAATACCTTTACCCTGGAGATAACAAATGAAAATACTAGTCACCGGCGGCGCCGGATACATCGGCAGCCACACATGCGTTGAGGCTATAAAAGCAGGGCACGAAGTCGTTGTATTCGACAACCTGAGTAACTCCTCGCCGGAGTCGCTTAACCGTGTCGAAAAAATAACGGGGGTACGCCCGGAGTTTATCGAGGCTGATCTACTTGACTGTGCCGCGGTTAAGGCCGCATTTGATGCGCAGCGCTACGACGCCGTTATCCACTTCGCTGGACTTAAGGCTGTTGGTGAATCCGTGTCTGAGCCCTGGAAGTACTACAACAACAATCTGGTGAGCTCTCTGATCCTGTTCGATGAAATGAAGTCGCACGGCGTTTTCAATCTCGTCTTCAGCTCGTCCGCGACTGTATACGGAGCACCAGACAAAGTCCCGTTGGCAGAAGACGCTCCGCTTTCTGCGCTCAATCCTTATGGCAGAACAAAGCTTTGGATAGAGGACATGCTTCGTGACATGTCCGCAGCCGACCCGCGCTGGCACGTGATTCTTTTGCGCTACTTCAATCCTGTGGGGGCGCATGAAAGCGGTTTGATGGGCGAGGATCCAAGTGGCATACCGAACAACCTCATGCCTTACATAACACAGGTGGCAGTCGGTAAGCTAAAGGAACTTACCGTGTTCGGCAACGACTATCCCACTCGCGATGGCACCTGTATCCGCGACTATATACACGTATGCGATCTGGCGGAGGGGCACATAAGCGCCCTGAACGCCATTGACAAAATGCCAGGTTGCATCCCGATCAATCTTGGGACCGGCGATGGATACACAGTGCTGGAGCTCGTCCATGCCTTCGAGAGAGCAACCGGAAAGCCCTTGCCGCATAAAATCGGTCCCCGTCGCCTCGGAGATTCCCCGGCGTCGTACGCCGACGCGTCCCGCGCGGCGGAACTTCTCGGTTGGAAAACCAAGCGCGGTGTTGATGAAATCTGCCGCGACGCCTGGAGATGGCAAACTCAAAATCCGAACGGATACAAATAATCCCTGTCGGGCTACCAATGTACGGTAGTCAGGTTCTCGCCTGATTTCCAATTATTAAAGAACGCCATAGATTCCCAAGTTGCCAGTCCTTACTCTCAGACCACAGGCAGTCTGTCGCATTCCGATGTCGTTAGCAACTGGTGGCGG
>CAYOPG010000088.1:0-8923 GCA_964405775.1 uncultured Lentisphaerales bacterium | reverse complement strand
GACGCTGCGGATCTATGGGACAGCAGGCGGCCCGAAGCGACCCGTCGTCGTGGAGCCATCGGCTGGACTTTCGAACACCCCGGAATGAAAATAGTGGAACGCAGCCCTACTCGTGTGGTGGTGCGCTTGGCAGGGCGCTTCGTCGAGGATGGGCGCACGCTTGCGGAACTCGTGACTTTTGTCGAAGTCGTACGAGACGAGCCGCGCATTGGAATCCAGCCGGTGCTTATCTATCTTGGCGATCCGGACCGAGATGCGTTTGCCCGACTTGAACTCACTGTACATAGTGTGTTTGGCTCCGATGCGCCGTTCTTCGGGTTCGGGCAAGATTCTGGTTCAGGCTATTGGGACGATTCCCGCTGGATTCCTGACGGCCACGAATGGCCGCGTGCGCGTCTGCTGCAATTGGGCTCCAGCTTCTACCGTCTGGACAAGCGTACAGGCTCGGACGCCTCGTGGGTAAAGATCCGTGAAGGCAGAAGATCGCGGGGGTGGTGCCATTTAGGCGATACTAACGGCGGGGTGACCGGCGCGATGCGCTACATTTGGCAAGAGTACCCTCGCTCTCTAGAAATTGATGCCGACAGCGGTACGCTCACGTTCGGTCTCATTCCGGCTGGCTCAGAGGGACTTGATTTGCGTCGCTATGCTCCATCTTTGCTCGGAACAACTATTTATGAATCCGGGGAGGGAGCCTTCCCCACGCAGACTCACGGTGCCACGGGGATCGCCAAATCAAGCGAACTCATGATCCGCTTTCATTCGGCTGGTGCTTCTCGCGAAGAGGCTGAAGCCGCTGGGCGCTTCTGGACCGAGCCCGTTAGGGTCGTCCCGGATCCCGGGGAGTTTGCCGCCAGCGGCGTCGTTGGTGAAATCTCTTCCGAAACGCCCTCCTCGGCGGTTGATTCGGAGGGGCATTTTATCGAGCTTCTGGAACACCTGCTCGCGGAACGCGAATTCCGGGGTTGGTACGGCCTTATGGACTACGGCGATATTCAGATGTCGTTCATCACCAAACGTGACCAGTGGGCTTTTGATGATGGCGGTTACGCCTGGTTGAACTCGGAATCACTGCCAGACCTCGGGCTGTGGCTTGCGGCCTTGCGCTACGGGCGAGTCGACTGGATGGAAGCTTCAATAGCCATGACGCGGCACAACCGAGACGTTGATATGTACCACCGCGGGATGTTCAAAGGAGTCGGCTCGCGGCACAACGTTAATCATTGGGGATGCAAAGACAAAGAGTGGCGCGTCTCGATGCCACTGGTAAAGCGTCTGCACTATTATACGACCGGCGACCCATGGACGCGTGAAGTCATTCTCGAAACTGCTGCCGTGTTCCAATCATACGAGCGCACTAGCCGTACAGCACCTTCCATGGTGTCCGGGCTCTGCGCCCTCATGGTCAAGGCCGAGCTGACTGGCGAACCAGCAGACCATGCTGTTGTTTGCCGAGCTTTGGACGTCTTCGCTGATGCTGTGCGTCCCGATGGACACATTGCCGCCAACGTACATATCAACTTAGCGACAGGGGAGGGACATGCGCTTACAGGGCCGGCTGATCCGTCAGACGAGACAAGAGGCACTTTGATCGGCAGTTACTTTTTCTTCTTCGGATTCGGTGGTCAGCACATATTATCGGAGCTGGCTGAGACATACAATCACGCAAAAATGCTCGATGCCATAGTCCGCCATGCCAACCTGTGCTTAGAAGAGCAAGATGAAGTCGGCTGGCTGCCACACCAGCTTCCTAGAGCTGGTCAGGCTCCGTACCTTATGGCAGTCGCATACAGGCGGACTGGAGACGAACGCTTTAGAAATGCCATTGAGAATGGAATCGCCAACGGATGGAAGGGGCCGGATCTTGTCGAAATAGGGGGAGACGACGCCGGAGGAGTGCCACGGCATCTAGTGATGAACGAGCTTGAACGCCGCAATAAAATCACCTGCAGTATAGGCCAGCGTCTGCACCTCCTCCCATACGGATATTCTGTTGTTTCTGATTAGGCGTGGGGAATCTGCGCGTAGCAGATCTCTGCACTCTGTTTGCAAAGAAAAAGCGCTGGATTCCTTATCGGAACCTAGCGCCATTTCTTCTTATGCGTCAAGCGTTTACTTTGCGTATACCTTGCGTTTGTGGTATGAAGTGTGCAGAAGTTTTTCGGCTTTTTCGCTGCCAGGCTCATCCAGGTAGTCGGCGTAGAGCGCCTGTACTTGTGGGTTCTTATGCGACATGCGCACCAAGCTCTTTTCGTCGTCGGTATAGATACCAGCTGTGCGGAGGGCGCGGATTTCATCCGTAGCTCCCGTTGGCTGGCCGCCGCCGCCGATGCAACCACCTCGGCAAGCCATGACTTCGATGAAATCATAGCGCGGTTTTTTCCCTTCCTTGATGTCAGCGCGAACTGCGTTGAGAACCTGCTCGACATTGCCCATTTGATGTGCGACAGCTATCTTCACCTTGGTCCCCTTGATGTCAATCTCGGCTTCCTTGACGCCTTCCATACCGCGTACAACATCGAAGTTGATCGAAGGCGGCTCATCGTCGCCGGTCACCATGCAGTACGCCGTGCGGAGCGCGGCTTCCATAACGCCGCCGGTAACACCGAAGATCGTACCGGCGCCGCTGTATGCGCCCAGCAGCTCGTCTGCCTCTTCGTCGGGGAGATTTAGGAAGTCAATGCCAGAGCTCTTTATCATGCGGGCGAGTTCGCGTGTGGTGAGCACGAGGTCGGTGTCCTGCTGGCCTGTGGAGGCCATGTCGTCGGATCTCGTGATCTCGTATTTCTTCGCGGTGCATGGCATGATGGAGATGACAGCGATCTTTTTCGGATCAACATTGTTCGTCTCAGCCCAATACGACTTCGCTAGGGCGCTGAGCATCTGCTGCGGTGATTTTGCAGAGGAGAAGTTCTCGGTAAAGTCCGGGGCGTATTTCTCCATCCAGTCTGTCCATGCTGGGCAGCATGAAGTGATCAGAGGGAGTTCTCCGCCTTTTGTGAATCGCTTCACGAATTCTGTGGCTTCCTCCATTATAGTAACATCGGCGCTGTAGTTGGTGTCGAACACGATTTCAAAACCCAGACGGCGCAATGCGGCGTAAATTTTCCCTGTGAGCAGTGTTCCGGGTTTTAGACCAAACGCCTCGCCTAGAGCGACGCGCACCGCCGGCGCGATCTGCGCGACCGCCACGGTATCCGGATCGCGAAGGAGATCCCAGGCTTTTTTAGTCTCGTCGTTCTCATAGATGGCGCCAACAGGGCAGTGTGCGGAGCACTGGCCGCATTTGATGCAGGGAGACTCGTTCAGCTTCACTCCGGCGGCTGGGATCATGCGAGTGTCTTCACCGCGGCCGATGAACTCGAGAGCCCATACATTCTGCATGTTCTGGCAGACGTCGACGCAGCGGCCGCATTTGATGCACTTCTCCTGGTTCAAAACCAGAGAGGGGGTCGAGTTGTCGACGTCGATCTTGAGGACTTCGCGGGGGAATGGAACTTCGCGAATTCCAAAATCCGCCGCAATTTTCTGCAGCTCGCAGTTACCCGAGCGCGGGCATTGCAGACAGTCGTTCGGATGGTTGGCGAGGATGAGCTCAAGCACGGTGCGGCGCACGTCGACTATGTCGGAGTCATGCGTCGTGATCTTCATGCCTGGCGCGACTTCCGTGCAACACGCGCGGAGTAGCTTCGGCGAGCCGGCGTTGCGCACCACGCATATGCCACAAGACGCGCCCGCCTTCAAGTCCGGGTGATAGCAGAGGGATGGGATTTTCACATGGACGGCCTTCGCCGCGTTGAGAATAGAGGTGCCTTGTGGCACTTCCAAGGGGATGCCGTTGATTTCCAGTTGGATCATATTTGACATTGTGTTTGACCTTTCAAATTAGCTGCGTGTTATTGCGTCGAACTTGCACTTATCGTAGCAGACTCCACACTTAATGCACCTTGCCTGGTTTATCTGATGCTTCTGCTTCACCACGC
Organism: uncultured Lentisphaerales bacterium; assembly: GCA_964405775.1. GTDB lineage: Bacteria > Verrucomicrobiota > Kiritimatiellia > RFP12 > UBA3636 > JAAZFF01. Next base: position 4,940 of record CAYOPG010000088.1, on the reverse strand, counting down.
CTGTGATAGCCGAGACGGGGCAGTTGCGTGCACACACGGTGCATCCGATGCATTTGTCGGTTATTGTGTAGGTGGTGAGTTTCTTGCATTTACCGGCATTGCATTTGTGGTCGTTGATATGTTCGAGGTACTCGTCCATGAAATAGTTGAGGCTCGATATGACCGGGTTTGAAGCCGTCTGCCCAAGTCCGCACAGTGAGGCGCGCGCCATTGCCTCGCCTATGTTTTTCATGTCATCGATGTCCTTTTTCTGTCCGCGCCCATCGGAAATCCTGCTCAGGTAATTGAGAAGTTTGCGTCCGCCGATTCTGCATGGTGCGCATTTCCCGCAAGATTCATCGACCGTAAAGTCCAGATAGAACTTGGCGATATCGACAATGCAGTCGGTGTCGTCCATAACGATGAGGCCGCCCGACCCCATAATGGATCCGATCTTCGCGAGGCTGCCATAGTCGATCGGTGTGTCAAGGAATTGAGACGGGATTATGCCGCCCGAAGGGCCGCCCGTCTGTGCTGCCTTGAACTTACGCCCACCCCTAATACCGCCGCCGATTTCAAAAATGATTTCGCGCAGCGTTGTACCCATTGGCACTTCGATGAGGCCGGTGTTGTTTACTTTGCCGGTGAGTGCGAATACCTTGGTGCCCTTTGTGTCTGCCGTTCCGATTTTGTTGAACCAATCAGCCCCCTTGGTGAGGATAACCGGTATGTTGGCAAGAGTTTCGACGTTGTTAATGACCGTCGGTTTGTCCCAGAGGCCTTTGACAGCGGGGAATGGTGGACGGGGGCGGGGCATGCCGCGATTGCCTTCGATGGAGGCGAGAAGCGCCGTTTCTTCGCCGCAGACAAAAGCTCCGGCTCCGAACCGCAACTCAATGTCGAAATTAAAGTCACTGCCTAAGATTTTTTCACCAAGCAAGCCATAGTCTGTTGCAGCCGAGATGGCTGTCTGCAGCCGCTTGATGGCCAGAGGATATTCAGCGCGAATGTAGATGTAGCCCCTTGACGCGCCGATTGCATAGCCGGCAATAGCCATCGCCTCGATAACAGAATGAGGGTCGCCTTCCAGTGTGGAACGATCCATATATGCTCCTGGATCACCCTCGTCGGCGTTGCAAACCATGTACTTCTGGCCCTTAGGCTGTGCAGCTGCAAAAGCCCACTTCTTGCCTGTCGGGAAGCCAGCTCCACCGCGTCCGCGCAGGCCTGAACGTGTCACTTCGTCTATGACCTGCTCCGGCGTCATCTGGAAGAGAGCCTTTTCGAGTCCGGCGTATCCATCGCGGGCGATATAGTCGTCGATCTTGTCGGGGTCTATCACGCCGCAGTTGCGCAGCACGATACGGAATTGCTTCTGGTAGAAATCGATTCCTTCCACAGATACGAGCGATTTGCCCTGATCGTGGTTGTAGAGAAGGCGGTCTACCACGCGGCCTTTGACCAGATGCTCCTGAACGATTTCTTTAGCGTCTTGGGGTTTGACGCATACGTAGAAAGTGTTTTCGGGAAGCACTTTGACGATCGGCCCTTTTTCGCAGAATCCGAGGCACCCGGTACGGACGATTTGGATGTCGTCTTTTAAGCCGACTGCGTCAATCTCCTTGCGAAGAGCATCCGTCAGTTCCACACCGCGGCTGGAATCACAAGCGGTGCCGCCGCATACCAACAAATAGTTTTTGTAAGCCATGTTTACCTCTTTTACTTGTCTATGATGTCAATAGCAGGCTTGTCGCAAATGTGGTTGTCGAGCAACTTGCCTCCTACAACGTGTTTTTCAATTATCTCGCGGGCGACCTCTGGGGTCACATTTCCGTAAATTATCGGAGGCATGTCAGGAGCAACGACCTCAACGGTCGGCTCGGAATGGCACATGCCCATGCAGCCGGTTTGGCGGACTAGAACGTTGGCCAATCCCTTTTCGGCCACCCCGTCGACAATTGCATTGAACGTATCCTTCGCGCCGGCTGCTATGCCACAGGTACCCATTCCGATAACCATCTGCACATCCTTGTTATCGGAATCGCGCAACGCCAGTTCTTGTTTTTTCTCCTCGCGCATCTTGCGCAACCCGTCAAGCGTCAGTTTCGCCATTGTTCACTCCTTTGCGGTTTCAGCCGTATCCCGGCCGCGCGCCGCCGCGCTGTATTTAGTTGATGAAAAAGTAATCGTCGCGAATGTCTCGCGGGCTTCGAGGTCGGACTCCTGATCTTTTAGGAACGCTTTTGCGAAGGCCAGATTCGAAGCATCCCGCAAATCGCCAAGTGCTTCTTCGAGCTCGCCTCTGGAGATGGAATATGAATCAGCACACCGTGAGTGCGTAAAGCGAAAGTCGCAATTTGATGCGTAATTCATGAGGGAAACGACGGCTTCCGCCACGTTCCCAAGCGGCGGCGTGTCAGGGTGTGTCGCGCCGAAGCTGTAGATGATTTCCGTTCCTTTGCCAGGCGCAGACTCAATGGAGAAACTGCCCCCCGTGGCCTCCACTGTCTGACGGAGCAAGGGTAATCCAAGGCCGACGCGACGTTTGTCGTGCTTGCCTTGCTCGGTATAGAAGGGATTCCACGCACGTGAAAGCGCTTCTTCATCCATTCCCTTGCCATTGTCCTTCACCGCTATCTCCACTATCTCGCCGTTCTCAGTCAGAGTCGCGTCAATCCGCGAGGCACCAGCCTCTATTGAATTCTGCACAGTGTCAGCAATGTAGTCGCAGATTGTCGCATGCACTACCCGAAGCCCTTCTTTCTATGCCTGCTTCGCTTTCGCGCCGCGGTATTGGTCGAGTAGTGGGGCAACGTCTTGACTCATGAGTTTGCCGTGCACGTCTCCGTTGATTACCACGACGGGTGCAAGACCGCAACACCCGAGGCAGCGCACGGCCTCAAGGGAGAATTCTCCGTCCGGTGTTGTGGCATTGACGCCAACCCCCAGTTGCTTTTCGAGTTCGGCCATTATGTCGTCACCACCTCGCAGGTAGCATGCCGTTCCGAGGCAGACCTGGATGATGTTGCGACCGGACTTCTCCGTCTTGAAAAAGTTGTAGAACGTGATTACGCCGTAGATTTTGGCGAGCGGGATTTTTAGTATCGACGCGATCTCAAAAGTAAGGTTTCTTGGGATGTAACCGTAAGTCTGCTGCACACGGTGGAGCACCATGATCAAATTGCCAGGCTTGCTTTTCCACTCCTCAATGAACGCCATCAGCTCAGGCGTGATTTGCACCTTCTCTTCGGATGATTTTTGTAATGTTTCGCTCAAGGCAAGTCTCCAGTATGTTTATGTAAAAAAGCTACACTCCCACCGCTCCTCTTCTGGGGCGGCGTAAATGCTTCGATAGTATGCTCTTTTTTTATCTAACACACAAGAAGAAAATAAAACAGGCTAATTATTACTTGGGGACCAAAACGGGTGCTTGACGCTTCTAGTGCAAAACACTAGAATCACAGGCCTCTTAAGCCCCAGTAGCTCAGATGGACAGAGCGTCGGTTTCCTAAACCGCAGGCCGCGTGTTCGAGTCACGCCTGGGGCACCATGTTTACAAGGAAGGAAAAACCATGTCACGCATATATAACTTCAACGCGGGTCCAGCCGCGATCCCACTGGAGGTTCTCGAGACGGCCCAAGCCGAGCTGCTTGATTTCAACGGCACCGGCATGTCGATTATGGAAGCTTCGCACCGCGGAAAGGCGTACGAAGTAGTGCACGACGAAGCCATCGCGAATCTGCGGGAGTTGCTCGGCATATCTGAAGACTACGCTGTGTTGCTATTGCAGGGTGGTGCGAGCACGCAGTTCTCTATGGTCCCTATGAACCTTTTACGTCCGGGTGAAACTGCGGACTACACTAACTCAGGTTCATGGGGCTCTAAAGCCATAAAGGAGGCCAAAAAGGTAGGCAACATCAATGTTTCGGCAGATTGCGGCAAGGAAATCCCGACTCGCGTACCGCGTGTTTCTGAGCTTAAACTCACTTCCGGCGCAAAATATCTTCATGTTACTTCCAACGAAACGATTTCAGGTGCACGCTGGAACGAATATCCTGTCGTGGATTGCCCGCTCGTGGCTGATATGAGTTCGGATATACTGTCGCGCCCGTTCGACATGTCCCGATTCGGCCTGATTTACGCTGGAGCTCAGAAGAATTTAGGGCCGTCGGGACTGACTCTCGTCGTCGTCCGCAAGGATCTTGCCGAGGGAGCACCGGACAGCCTGCCCACGATGATGAACTACAAGACCCACATCGAGGAGAATTCGTTGTACAACACGCCGCCGTGCTTCTCCATCTACATATTGATGTTGGTGACGCGTTGGGTTAAGAAGATCGGTCGCGATAATCTGTACAAGCAGAATGTTGACAAGGCGGCGAAACTATATGCCACTATTGACGGAAGCGGAGGCTGGTACAAAGGCACCGCAGTGAAGGAATTCCGTTCCGATATGAACGTGACCTTCCGCCTTCCCAACGAGGACCTCGAAGCAAAATTCGTTTCAGAGGCGACGAAGGCAGGCTTCAACGGACTGAAGGGGCATAGGTCGGTTGGTGGTATCAGGGCTTCTATATACAACGCGGTGCCTGTGAAGGCGATCGACGACCTCGTTGCGTTCATGAAGCAGTTCAAGGCCTCGAACGGCTGATTGGCACTCCGCCCGGCCATGGGAAAGGAAGCCTATGAGCGGCAAGGATCTGGAAATATCAAAAGCCCGCCTTAAAAAGGTGGGCTCGCGCGAGAAGCGCTCTGCGGCTGGCAGGAATCCCGTGCCATTCCGCAACAGCGCTTTGCTCGCCATGCTGTATGTGATAGCGACAATGCTGTGTGCGGTTGGCATGATGGCTTGGACGTATCCACTCATGGGCTTCCGCCACTGGTACAAGCGCCTGCCACTTGGTATAGTGCTTGTGGTGTTTGCCGTAATATGCGCACGTGTGATGCTCAGGCTTGTTGC